>NZ_JBSIBZ010000051.1:0-65175 GCF_058245575.1 Streptomyces sp. UF-297
CCCCCCCCCCCCCCCCCCCCCCCCCCCGCCACTGCTACTTCTGCTTCTGCGGTTTCTTTTCGGCGCTCTCGCCGAACGGCAGGTCCGCGCCGGTCATCGCCACATGGATGCCGTCCCGCCCGACGGTGATGTTGCGCAGCCGTACGTCACCGGGCATCTCGGGCAGCCGGAAGGACAGCGCCAGCCGGTCCGCCAGCTGCGGCTTGGTCAGGCCGGACAGCGCGCCCAGGATCTTGGGGTCGATGCCGACCTTCTGCAGCAGCCAGGGGTGGTCGATGACCACATCGACCAGATTGACCTTCATCAGCTGGGAGATGAAGCGCGGCGCCCCGGTCAGCTCGTGCAGCTTCTGCTCGCTGCGCAGCGCCTGGTCGATGTACTCCTGCGGGATGCCGATGCGCTGTGCGATGGCCGGAATCCCCAGCAGCGCCTTGATCTTCGCGGCCTCCCGGCTGACCTGCTCGGCGGCCTTGCGGGTCAGCCGCAGGCCCTCCTCCTTGCCGGTGCCGGGCCGGTAGACGGCCACGTCGCCGATGTCCAGGCGCATCCTGCTGATCTCGGTGGAGACCCCGCGGTCGCCCATGCGCTGGATGCGCGCCTCGGCCCGTACGCGCAACTCGTGGCCCGCGATGGGCAGATGGCCCACCGCCCGCACCGTGTCCGGGCCCAGCTCGCTGAATTTGACCTGGGAGGCGCCCAGCTCGCGGTTCATGTCGTCGAAGGCGAGCAGGACCTGGCCGTGCACGCTGCCGATCCGTCCGCCCTTGAGGTCGGTGGGCAGCTCGCCGTCGAGGCGTACGTCGGTGGCGGTGGCCTCGAACTTCGCGAGGGAGACGCGGTCGGCGGCCAGGTCGGGGACGGCGATGTCCACCTGCTGAAGGCGCTTGTCCAGCACCTGGGTGAGGAAGGGGAAGCCCTTGATGTTCACCTCGGGCCGGGCGTTGAGGTGCAGGGCCTTCTCCAGCTGCTCGGCGGCCTTGTTCTCGGCGTACAGCACGGCCACCCGGTCGCCCAGGGCGAGGATCACGGCGCAGACCAGGACGGCGATGAGCAGTTTGAGGGTGAGCGGTACGGCGGCGAACCGGCTGATGCCGCGCTTGGTGCGGCGGTGGTTGGGCGGGCGCCAGGCGTCCTCGTCCTCGGCGGCGTCTTCGTAGTCCGAGCGCAGGCCCAGGCCCAGTGGGTCGTCGGGCGTGCGGGCGCGCAGCGTGCCGTGGCGAGGGTCGTCGCCGGGTCCTGGCTCGGGGTCGGCGAGCGCCGCCAAGTCGGCGTAGGGATTGGCCCTTTCGAGCCGCTGGGTGTCCTCGACGGGGGCGCTGCCGCCGCCTGCCGCGGGGACGCTGCCGCCGTCGGTCGCCGGGGTGTGGCCGCGGCCGGACGCGTGGGTGTCCTCGCCGTTGCCTATGGGGGGATGTTTTTCCGGGGGTGAGGGTATGCGTGTGGGGGTTCGCATCAGCACATCCCACCACGCGCGGGTCCCTCGAACGCAAGTCTTACCGGTGGTACGCGAGGTATGCGGCGGTTTTCCCGGCCGGATGGCAGGAAATCACCGATCCCTGACGCCCGCCCGGAATCCGGCGGTCCCGATCTTCCTTTACCTGTGCGGGTGCCCGGACGGGCGCCCCTCGGTGCCGTACGGCCGGGCCGCAGGAGCCCGGCGCGCGGCACGGAGACCTCAGGGAGGGAACAGCAGTGATCGTAGTAACCGGAGCCACCGGCAACGTCGGCCGCAGCCTGGTCGGCCAGCTCCTCGCACAGGGCGCGTCCGTACGGGCGCTGACCCGCGACCCGGAGCGCGCCGGGCTCCCGGCCGACGCCGAGACCGTACGCGCCGACCTGACCGACGCCGGCTCGATGGAGCCCCTCCTCCAGGGCGCGGACGGCCTCTTCCTCAGCCTCGCGGCGGGCGGCAGCGAGGCGGCCCTGGCCGTCGTCGACGCCGCGGTCGAGGCGGGCGTGCGGCGGATCGTCCTCAACTCCTCGATAGCGGTGACCGACACGCCCCAGGACGAGGAGAGCAACATCGCGCGCTGGCACGCCGGCGTCGAGCGGGCGATCCGCGCCTCCGGGCTGGAGTGGACCTTCGTACGCGGCGGGATGTACGCGGCCAACACCCTCGACTGGTTCGCCGGGATACGCGAGTCCGGCGTGGTCCGCGGCGCGCACCCGGACGCGGTGACCGCCCCCGTCCACGAGGCCGACCTGGCGGCGGTGGCCGCCGCCGCGCTGCTGGACACCTCGGGCACCCACCTCGGCAAGGCCTACCCCGTCACCGGCCCGCAGGCGCTGACCTTCGCGGAGATGACCGCCGAGATCGGCCTGGCCATCGGGCGCGGCACCCGCTTCGTGCGCGTCAGCGAGGACGAGGCGGCCGAGGCGATGGCGGCCCAGGGCGTCCCCAAGGAGGTCGCCCTCCAGATCGTCCAGGGCCTGGGCACCACCATCGGCACCCGGCCGCCGCTGTCCACCGTCGAGCCGGTCCTCGGCCGGCCGGGGCGCACCTTCGCGCAGTGGGCCCGGGAGCACGTGGCCGATTTCCGGTGACGTCCGCTGACGTTCGCTGACTTCCTCTGACGGGGCGGAGCGGGGGCCGGGCGCGGGTGCTCAGAAGTCCACGCGCGCCCGGTCGTCGATGCGGGCGACCGACTCCTGGTCGAAGCGCTTGAGGTACTCCGTACGGATCCGCTCGATCTTGGGGTCGTTGGCGCGGGCCTGGGAGGCCGGGTAGAGCAGGATCAGCTCGTAGGAGCGCTCGCGCTCGATGGTGCCGTGGGCGTCGCGGTACTGGCCGTAGCCGTCCTGGACGGTGAGGCCGTCGGGGAAGCGCGGGGTGACGACCTCGTCGACGAACGCGTGGAACTCCTTCTCGGTGACCGGCGGTCCGCCGTTGGGGCGCACGGTGCCGAACATCAGGCTCGTCTCGACGAACGGGCGGCCCTCGGCGTCCGTCTCGCCGCTCACCGCGGCGGGCGCGGGCGCCGGTGCGGCCGCGGGGGCAGCGGCGGCGGGCCGGGAGGGGTCGTCCAGGGCGGCGTACGCGGCGGGCGCACCCGCGCCGATGAGCGCGGCGGTGAGCGCGACGGCGGCCAGGCGCAACCGGGGCCTGGAAGCGGGGGAGTGCTGCGGGGTCGGAGTCATGGGGGAGCCCTTCTCAGGAAAACGAGAGCCAGAAAGTACTGCTCACCGCGCGGCGCCCTTAACCGCGGATCACCGGAGTGAGCAGATTGCGCAGGGTGTCCAGCCCACGCGTGGTCTGGCTGCGTACGGTCGCCGGAGTGCAGCGCATCGCCTCGGCGGCCTGCCGCACGCTGAAGTCCGCGCAGTAGCGCAGCACCACCGCCTCGCGCTGGCGCGGCCCGAGCCGGTGCAGGGCCCGCTGGAGCAGCAGCCGGTCCTCGATGCGCGGCGGGTGGCTGCGGCTGGGCTCCGCCTCGCCCCACTCGGCGGTCCGTACTTCCTTGCGGTGGCGGCTGCGCCGGACCTCGCCCGCGTGCACCCGCAGCAGCACCTGCCGTGCGTAGGCGCCCAGTTGGGTGTGGTCGGTGAGGTGGTCCCAGCGCTCGTAGATCCTGATGAGGGTCACCTGGGCGAGGTCCTCGGCGGTGTGCCAGTCACCGCACAGCTGGTACGCCGCCCCGCGCAGTCCCGGGCGTGCCGCTGCGGCGAACCGCTCGAACTCCTGGTCCTTCAGGGACTGTCCCACGCTTCTCGCTCTCCTCTGTGCTTCTCGGGCTGCGGATCTCGCACACCGAGCAGGTACGAACGGGCAGGAGCGGGCAGGAGAGGGCCGGCCGGGCCCTGGAGGATCAGCTCCTGGCCCGCCCCGGAAAGTCGATGCAGCCCCTCGCGCCCCCGGCTGCGTGTAGTGACCGGGAGCGGCCCGTCGCACAACGCGCACCACGCGCATCGGCGAAGCAGAGCAAATCACCGCATGTCAGGGCTGGGTCAAGCACAGACGCCGGCCGGTGGTGCACTCTCGGCCGCTTTTGCCCCTGGATGAAACGCCGACGCGGGAGGACCTGTGCGTATGCGCATCAGCAACCGGAAGCCGATGGCCGCCACGGTGGCGGCCGGGGTGACAGCGGCGGTCGCGCTGTGGCCCGTCACCGCCGCGGCGGACGGCCCTGCCGCGCCTTCCGCCCGGGCGGCGGTCCAGGTCAACCACGCCTCGGCGCAGGGGAGTTCGGCGGCCCCGGGGGAGCGCGCCAAGGCCGCCGCCCTGGCACCGGCCGCCGCCGAGCGGAAAATGGCCGATCGCGCCCGGGCGCAGGCGGTCGCCGACGAGATCCGCGCCGAGGTCCGGGAACAGCGGCTCGCGAGCTTCACCGGGCTGCGGATCGCGCCCCGGATCGTCACGCTGTACTGGAAGGGCAAGGTCCCGGCCGACCTCCAGGACCTCATCGACACCGAGCCGGTGCCCGTCGAGGTCCGCGAGGCCCGATTCAGCCGCAGTCAACTGCTGCGCGCCGCCGAGGAGTTCATGGACTCCCCGCCCGGCAGACTGGGCGCCGAGGTCACCGCCACCGGGCCCGTGGACAACTTCTCCGCCCTGGAGGTGGGCACCGACCGGCCGGTCTCGCAGTGGGCGCCCGAGCAGTACGCGGGCATCCCGGTGACGTACACGGTCCAGCCCGCGCCGCAGGCGGTCTCGCGGCAGGCCGACACCGAGCCGTACTGGGGCGGCGCCGCCATCCGCAGCGCGCTGACCGGGCGGCAGTGCAGCACCGGCTTCCCCGTGCGGCTGGCCGACGGCCAGGAGGGCCTGCTGACCGCCGAGCACTGCGGCGCCGGGCAGGAGTGGCTGACGGCGGGCGTGGGCCGCACCGTCGGCAGCGGCGAGTGGGGCTCGGGCACCGTGGACGCGATGGTGATCACCGGCCGCTCGTACGGCTCGTACCACTACGTCGGCCCGAACGGCACCGCCGAGGACCAGGGGCGCCAGGCCGTGGGCGCGGCCGACCCGGCGGTGGGGAGCCTGGTGTACGCCTCGGGCGCGGCGTCCGGGGAGTCCACCGTGTACGTCACCCGGCTCGACCAGTACGCCAAGGTCGACGGCCGGCGGGTCGGCCCCGGCTTCCGTACGGTCAACCTTGGCGGCCTGCCCAGCATCGGCTCCGGCGACAGCGGCGCCCCGGTGGCCACGGTGGACGCCTACGACCCCACCCGCTCCGTGGCGCGCGGCATGGTCGACGCGGTGTACGCGCCGACGGCGCAGCAGTGCACCGGGCCGCGGGGGCAGCGCTGCTCCCAGGAGGCCTTCCACATCAACATCGAGGACGCGCTGCGGGCGCTGGGCGCGCAGGTCCGCACGCCGGACGAGGCGCCGGCGGGCGCGCGGCACACGTAGCGCTCGGCGGGCGGCGCCCTCCGCGCTCGCGCGGGGTGGGAGCGGGGCGAAGAGAGGCGAAGGCCCGGCGGTCCCTGTCCCGCCGGGCCGGTGGTGCCGGTTACTTCACCACGGTGATGCGGTCCGCCTTCGGCGGGGCGATCGGGCCGGTGGCCGAGGAGTTCGCCGTCAGGTAGGAGGTGAAGGCGTCGAGGTCGGAGGGGCCGACGTACTTGTTCTTGCCCTCCTTGAAGGCGGGGAAGCCGTCGCCGCCGCCGGCCAGGAACTCGTTCAGCGCGACGCGGTAGGTCTTGGCCGGGTCGATGGCCTGGCCGTTCAGCTTCACCGAGTCCCGCACGATCCGGTCGGCGCCGGACTTGGTGAGGTCCAGGGTGTAGGTGAGGCCCTTGGAGACCTGGAGGATCTTCGGCTCGGCCGCGTTGGGGCCGCTGACCTGCTGCTGGAGGGCGGCCAGCAGCTGGGCGCCGGTCAGGTCGATCACGTTGAGGTAGTTGGTGAACGGCTGGACCGTGTACGCCTCGCCGTAGGTCACCACACCGTCGCCCTCGCCGCCCGACGCCTTGTGGGCGAGGTCGGAGCGGATGCCGCCCGGGTTCATCAGGGCGAGCTGCGCGCCGCCCTTGCCCTCGGCGGAGGTGGCCGCCAGCTGCGCGTCGGTGAGCAGGTCACCCAGCGGCGACTCGGGCGTCGCCGTGCCACGGCCCGCGATGTCCGCGGAGATGTAGCCGACCGGCTTGTTCGCGATGGGCGCGGCCAGCTTGTCCCAGCGCTTGATCAGGGAGGTCATGTCCGCGGCCTTGGGCTGGGTGCGGTCGACCACGTGGTTCGCGGCGCGCGGCGCCTTGACGCTCGTACGGACGATGTCCTTGGTACGGCGGTCGTACGTCAGCGTCGTCTCGGTGTAGAGCTTGCCGAAGGAGGCGGCGGAGGTGACGGTGCGCGGCGTCCCGGAGGGGTCCGGGATCGTGCACGCGTAGGCCTGGTGGGTGTGGCCGGTGACCAGCGCGTCGACCTTCGGCGTGACCTTCTTGGCGATGTCGACGACGGGGCCCGAGATGCCTCCCCCAGAGCTACTGGCCTGGGGGGACCCCCCTCCAGGCCCCGGGCTGTCGCAGTCGTAGTTGTAGGAGGTGGAGGCGGGCATGCCGCCCTCGTGGATGAGCGCGACGATCGACTTCACGCCCTGGCGGTCCAGTTCCTTGGCGTACTTGTTGATCGTCTCGACCTCGTCGTGGAACTTCAGGCCCTTGATGCCCTCGTGGTTGACGACATCGGGGGTGCCCTCCAGCGTCACCCCGATGAAGCCGATCTTCACGCCCTTGTGCTTCCAGACGTGGTACGGCTTCAGGATCGGCTTCTTGGTCTTCTCGTCGGTGACGTTGGCGGCGAGATAGGGGTAGTCGGCGCCCTTGAACTTCTTGCCGTCCTCGAAACAGCCGTCCTTGGGGTGGCAGCCGCCCTTCTGCAGGCGCTCCAACTCCTGGCGCCCCTCGTCGAACTCGTGGTTGCCGACGGAGGTGACGTCCAGGCCCAGCTTGTTCATGGCTTCGACGGTGGGCTCGTCGTGGAAGAGCCCGGACAGCAGGGGGCTCGCGCCCACCAGGTCGCCGGCCGCGGCCGTCACGGAGTACTTGTGTCCCTTACGTGCCGTACGCAGGGAATTGGCCAGGTATTCGACCCCGCCCGCCTCCACCTTCTTCTTGCTGCCGTCCGGCTGGACCTCCTCGACGGTTCCCGAGGAGCCCTGCGGGGGCTGGAGGTTGCCGTGGAAGTCGTTGAAGGAGAGGAGCTGCACGTCGACGGTGCGCGAGCCCTTGTCCGGGCGGCCCTTGCCGTGCCCGTACCCGCTGTCCGCGCCGGCCGGCAGTGCCACGGCGGTGAGCGCGGCCGCGGAGGCCAGCACGATCCCTCCGGCCGCCAGGCGGCGGGCTCTGCGGCGCCGTTGAGGTGTGGCTGACATGTGGTCCCCTCCAGGAATGACGTACGTGACTGCTGCTCGCAAGGTGACGGCGGGGCGACCTGCGCGGTGCCCCTGAGGGGCGACCGGTGCGGTGCCTGCGGTCGAGGCGCGGGCGGTGCGAAGCCTACGGTCAACGCGCGTAGCGCAACAGGGGGTGAAGGGTTACGGGCAGGTTGCCGCTTCGCTCGTACGTCGTGCCGTGTGACGTGTACCGCGTGCCGGTGCAGGGGGCGCTCCCTGCCCCCGTTGGGGAGCGCCCCTTTGCCGGCATCGGGACAACTTCTGGTGGGTGAGCCGTTCCCGGCGCTAGCTGCCTTGCCCCGGCCGGGGCGATGCCGCGACCAGGGGCGGATCACTGTGCCCCCAACGAGTGCCCAGGGCGAGCGCGCTCGCCACGAGTGCGCCGGTGAGCAGAGTGATCAGGGCGGTGGACAACGTGATCATGCTGACAGCGGCCGCCAGTGATGTGGTCAGAAGCAGAACGAGCCGGGCGGCTCGTGGCGCCGACCGGTTGTTCGGGTTGGGCATGGTGCCGGATGTGCTGCAGGACGCGCTGGTGCCGTCCGCCCCGTTGTCGGCGCTCGCGCCGCCCTCGTCCCCGTCCACCTGAGCTTCCCCGTCGACCTTCTGGGCCGCGATGGCGCGCATCACGGCCCCCCACGGCTGCCCCGAAGCAGGCCCGTACTTCTCCTGAAGCCGCCTGTTGCTTTCACGCACCCTGGAACGGAGTGCTTCATCCTTCGAGTGCAAGGTGTGTCCTTTCCTTGTGGGTCCCCCGAGTAGGGCCCCACTCGGGGCCGCTGCCGCCAGCCCCCGCACTGGCAGCTGCGGCCCCGAGAAGGGGCCTACTGGTCGAGCCCCAGCTCGTGCCACGCGCCGTCCGGGTCGTCCTCGACCAACTGGCGCGCGGCGGCCAGGCGTTTACGGGCCGTGCCGCGGTCGATGCCCAGCGCGCGGGCGATCTCGCTGGTGTTCATCGCGTGCAGGAGGGAGAGCCGGTAGACCTCCCTGACCTGCGGGTCGGTGATGGTCTTGGCCAGCAGGGCGTCGATGCTGCTGGTCAGCAGAAACCATTCCATGTCCGGGTCGTCCGCCACGGAGGTCTCCGGGACGGTGTCGGTGACCAGTTCCCTGGTGCTGCGCCGTGCCTGTTCGCGCTTCCAGTCGGCCACGGCCTTCTCCGTGATCCGGTACACCAGGCCCCGGCCGCCGTCGTCCTTGGTGAAGGCGAACCCCGGCTTCTTGAGGACCTGGTACAGACGCCACAGCGCCTGCTGCTCGATGGCGTCGACGTGCGGGCCGAGGTGCATCTTGACGATGGTCTGCCTGATGAAGGGGCGCTGCTCCCGCAGCTGGTCTTCGATGTCGCGGCTGTGACGCGAGGAGGGGATCACCGGCGCTGACGTATCCGGCGTATCCGGCAGCGCGAGCGCGGGCTCCGCCGCACGGGCGGTCAGGGGCGCCGACGAACGGTCGTCGTCCTCCGCCTCGCGCGGCACGGGTCCGTGGGTCATGAGCGTGTTCCCTTTCGTGACGCTCGGGCAATCTGCTGGTGCTGCCCTTACCGATGAAGTCGCCCTGTGCGCACGGGAACCGGGGGATTGGATCTCCATAACTTTGTGTCACCGGTCGGTGGGGGTGGGGGAGTTGGGGGAGCTGGGGGAGTTGGTGGAATTGGGGACGCTCGTGTTCCCACTGCCCCCGTTGCCCCCATGGCCCCCGCCGTCCTTGGTGTTCTCGGTGTTCTCGGTGTCGCTCTGGGTGATCTGGTGGATGAAGGCGGCGACCACGACGCCGACGCCGAGGGCCACGCCGAGCGCCGGGTTGTGGAAGGCCACGTACGTGATCAGGCCCGCGATCAGCAGAATCAGCAGGACGCGGACGCTCACCATGCCGTCGTTCACGAGTGGGTGCTCCCTGGGTGACGGCCGTACGGCGCGCACGGCGCCGCCGGTCTCCTGCGGGCCGCTGCGGCTGCGACGGCCTTCACACGGGTAGCCGTAACCAACGGCCGGAACATGGGGGTCGCCGCGCGCGATGCGGGTGTGATGTACGTCGCTGAGCGGGCCGGGGCGCGCCGTCGAAGTGGTCCGGCGATACTGCGGGATACCCCACCATGACCCCTCCGGGTAGCCGGATGGTCACTGTGTGGCTGCGGTCCGTAACGTCGAACACGTGAACTTCGCAAGTGCCCCTGCTCCGTCTCCGCACCTGTCCCCGCCCACTGCCACCTTCCGCGCCTGCCGTGTCTTCCGTACTGGCGTCGCCTTCGCCGGTTACCCGGTCGTGGCCGCGCCGCGCGCCGTCACCCGCGGGCGCCGGGCCGGGTCCCGTACTCCCCGCTCGGTGATCCGTCCGGTGCCCCGTCCCGCACGCTGGCTCGCCGCGACCGGCGCGACGGCCGTCATCGGCACCCTGGCCACCATCGCGGCGACCCTCGCCACCGCCCTCGCCGCCTTCCGCGCCCGCCACGAGATACCCGCCCCCACCCGCCTCCGCCTCGCCCTCCTCCTGACCGCGGGCCTGGCCTTCGTCCCCTGGGCCCTCCAGTGGCGCCTCCTGGTGCCGTAGGCGAGCCCCGAGAGGGGCGCGGGGAACTGCGCGACCAGCCCCACCGGCCCGCTGATCCATGGCCGCACCCTGACCGGCGGACCGCTGGCGGCTGAGCCCTCCCAGGGGCCGGCGCCACCGGAGTCGTACGCTTCGGACATGACTGACGCTGTGCAGGGGAACGGCCTGGGAGGCCGCGGGATCCAGGTGTGGGACGAGTTGTCGGGCGAGGCGGCCGGGGCAGTGCTCGGGCTGATCGAGCAGGCCGCGCGGACGGACGGGCAGCCGGCCGTGTCCGAGCAGGGGCGGCTGCAGCTGCGCGGCGGGCGGCGTGAGGGGGTGCGGCATCTGTTGCTGTACGTACCCGATGCCGGCGCGTCGGACAGGGGCGACGGTGCCGGTGACGGTGGTGCCGACGGCGAACGGCTGGTCGGGTACGCGCAGTTGGAGGACACCGACCCCGTCGAGGCGCCGGCCGCCGAGCTGGTGGTGCATCCGGGCTGCCGCGGCCGAGGGCACGGCCGCGCGCTGGGCGCCGAGCTGCTGGCGCAGTCCGGGCGGCGGCTGCGGGTGTGGGCCCACGGCGGGCACCCGGCCGCCCGCCACCTCGCGCAGACCCTCGGCCTGACGCTCTTCCGCGAGCTGCGGCAGATGCGCCGCCCGCTGGCCGGCCTCGACCTGGCCGAGCCGGTGCTCCCGGAGGGCGTACGGGTACGCACCTTCCAGCCGGACGCGGACGACGCGGCCTGGCTGGAGGCCAACGCCGAGGCCTTCGCCCACCACCCGGAGCAGGGCGCGCTCACCCAGCGGGACCTGGACGACCGCAAGGCCGAGAAGTGGTTCGATGCCAAGGGCTTCTTCCTGGCGGAGAAGGACGGCCGGCTGATCGGCTTCCACTGGACCAAGGCGCACGCGGACGAGGGGCTCGGCGAGGTGTACGTGCTCGGTGTCCGCCCCGGCGCCCAGGGCGGCGGCCTCGGCCGGGCCCTGACCGCCATCGGCCTGCGCCACCTGGCGGCCCAGGGCCTGCCCACGGCGATGCTGTACGTCGACGCCGACAACACCCCCGCCGTCACCGTCTACGAACGCCTCGGCTTCACCACCCACGAGACGGACCTGATGTACCGCACGGAGCTGTGAGCCGGAAGGCGGCCCCCGGCGCTCCGGCGTCCTCGCGGGCCGCCGCCCGGCCGGGTCCCCACCCGCCACCCGCCCCGCACCCCCACCTCCCCCAGGCCCCGCGGCCCCAGCCCTCCAGCCTCCGGGCAGAAGTTGACACGCGCAGCCGACTTCCCCCAGGCTTCCACTACTTCATTAGTGGAATGGTTGGGGAAGGGGGCGCGCCGGATGAACGGCTTGACCAGCCGCTTCTCGGGGCGCACGGCGGTCGAGGCCGTAGGGCTCGGGAAGAGATATCGCCGCGCCTGGGCCCTTCGCGACTGCAGCTTCCGGCTCCCGGCCGGGCGTATCTGCGCGCTGGTCGGCCCCAACGGGGCGGGAAAGAGCACGCTGTTGGGGCTCGCCTCGGGGCTGGTGCGGCCCGACGAGGGCACCCTGAGCGTGCTCGGCGGCACCGCCCCCGGCTCGGCCCAGGGGCGGGCGGGCATCGCCTGCCTCGCGCAGGACAAGCCGCTCTACGCGCGCTTCACCGTGGAGGAGACGCTGCGGCTGGGCCGCGAGCTCAACCCGGGGCGCTGGGACCAGGCCGTTGCCGATCAGGTCGTACGGGAGGGGAACATCCCCTCCCGGGCCCGGATCGCCAAGCTCTCCGGCGGTCAGCGCACCCGCGTCGCGCTCGCCCTGGCCTTCGCCAAACGCCCCGAACTGCTGCTGCTGGACGAGCCGTTGGCCGACCTGGACCCGCTGGCGCGCTACCAGGTCGTGAGCCTGCTGATGGCACAGGCCGCCGAGCACGGCACCACGGTCGTGATGTCCTCGCACGCCCTCGCCGAGATGGACGGCGTCTGCGACTACCTGCTGCTGCTCGGGGAGGGGCGGGTGCGGCTGGCGGGCGAGGTGGAGGACCTCATCGGTGCGCACTCGCTGGTCACCGGCGCACACCAGGGCCAGGGCGTGCCGCCCGGGGTCGCCGCGCACACCGTGGTCGACGCGCGGCTGACGGGACGGCAGTTCACCGCTCTGGTACGGCGCGAGGGCCCGGTCGCCGGGCCCTGGCACACCGCCGAACCCTCCCTGGAGGAACTCCTGCTCGGCTATCTGCGCACCCCGTCCGCGCCGGCCCTCCTCGCCCCCAGCGCCGAGCCCCGACGGCTGCCCCCTGCCGCCCGCCCGCACCCCCACCACCGCGCCGCGCACGAAGGCCGGTTCGCATGATCACGCAGCCCCGGGACCGTACCGAAGCGTGCCGGGGGCACACCCGCCCGGCACGCCACGAGTGCGCACCGGCCCGCAGGGCGGGCGCCCCCGCCCCGCGCAACCCGCGAAACCCCTGGCAGTAGCCCCCCGCTTGCCTGGTCGCCATATCCGCGTTACCGGTGATTCAAACTTGCTTGCGAGCATCACTGAATGCAGCCCGCTGTGCCACACGCCCCGGACCACCTCAGGCTCTGCTCCGCCCCGCCCCTTTCCGACGCGCCCGCGACCCCCGAAGCGCGGAAGAATAAGGCCATGAACCAGCAGCCCAGCGCCCAGGCCCCGGTCCACTCCGAGATGCCCGCCCCGGCTCCGTCCCCGGAACGCCCCGCGGCGGCTGCACCGGCACAGCCCTCGGTCGGCTCCATAGCGGCGCACCGCCCGCACGCCGTGGCCGCGCGCGTCCCGGAGCTGGAGCCGGATCTGGACGCCGATCTGGACGCGTACGAGGACGAGGGCGTACCGGGCGCCAACGGCGAGGAACTGCCCAGCGGGCGGTTCCTGGACCGCGAGCGCAGCTGGCTGGCGTTCAACGAGCGGGTGCTGGAACTGGCCGAGGACCCGGCCACCCCCCTCCTCGAACGGGCGAATTTCCTGGCGATTTTCGCCAGCAATCTGGACGAGTTCTTCATGGTCCGGGTGGCGGGCCTCAAGCGCCGTATCGCCACCGGCGTCGCCACCCGCTCCGCCTCGGGCCTGCAGCCCCGCGAGGTGCTGGACCTGATCTGGACCCGCTCGCGCGAACTCATGGCCCGGCACGCCGCCTGCTACCAGCAGGACGTCGCCCCCGAACTCGCCGACCAGGGCATTCACCTCATCCGCTGGCCCGAGCTGACCGACAAGGAGCAGTCCCGCCTCTTCACGCTCTTCCGCCAGCAGATCTTCCCCGTGCTCACCCCGCTCGCGGTGGACCCGGCGCACCCCTTCCCGTACATCTCCGGCCTGTCCCTGAACCTCGCCGTGGTCGTACGCAACCCCGTCAGCGGCCACGACCACTTCGCGCGGGTGAAGGTGCCGCCGCTGCTGTCCCGCTTCCTGGAGGCCTCCCCGCAGCGCTACGTCCCCATCGAGGACGTGATCGCCGCCCACCTGGAGGAGCTGTTCCCGGGAATGGAGGTGCGCGCGCACCACATGTTCCGGGTCACCCGCAACGAGGACCTGGAGGTGGAGGAGGACGACGCGGAGAACCTGCTCCAGGCGCTGGAGAAGGAGCTGATGCGGCGCCGCTTCGGGCCGCCGGTCCGCCTGGAGGTCGAGGAGTCCATCGACCCGGCCGTACTCGACCTGCTCGTACAGGAGTTGAAGGTCTCCGACGCCGAGGTCTACCCGCTGCCCGGACCGCTGGACCTGACCGGGCTGTTCGGGATCGCGGCGCTGGAGCGGCCCGAGCTGAAGTACCCCAAGTTCGTGGCGGGCACCCACCGCGACCTGGCGGAGGTCGAGTCGGCCTCCGCGCCCGACATCTTCGCCGCGCTGCGCAACCGCGACGTGCTGCTCCACCACCCGTACGACTCCTTCTCCACCTCCGTCCAGGCCTTCTTGGAGCAGGCCGCCGCCGACCCGGACGTGCTGGCCATCAAGCAGACGCTGTACCGCACTTCGGGCGACTCCCCGATAGTGGACGCGCTGATCGACGCGGCCGAGTCCGGCAAGCAGGTCCTGGTCCTGGTCGAGATCAAGGCGCGCTTCGACGAGCAGGCCAACATCAAGTGGGCCCGCAAGCTGGAGGAGGCGGGCTGCCACGTCGTCTACGGCCTGGTCGGCCTCAAGACGCACTGCAAGCTCTCCTTGGTGGTGCGCCAGGAAGGGGAGATGCTGCGCCGCTACTCCCACGTGGGGACCGGAAATTACCACCCCAAGACGGCCCGGCTGTACGAGGACCTGGGGCTGCTGACCGCCGACGCGCAGGTCGGCGCCGACCTCTCGGACCTGTTCAACCGGCTGTCCGGCTACTCCCGGCGGGAGACCTACCGGCGGCTGCTGGTGGCGCCCAAGTCGCTGCGCGACGGCCTGGTCCAGCGCATCACCAAGGAGGTCGCGCACCACCGCGCCGGGCGGCCCGCCTACGTCCGTATCAAGGTCAACTCGATGGTTGACGAGGCGGTCGTGGACGCGCTGTACCGCGCCTCGCAGGCGGGCGTGCCGGTGGATGTGTGGGTGCGCGGCATCTGCGCGCTGCGCCCCGGAGTCGCGGGACTGAGCGAGAACATCAGAGTGCGCTCCGTGCTGGGGCGCTTCCTGGAGCACTCCCGGGTGTTCGCCTTCGGCAACGGCGGGGAACCCGAAGTCTGGCTCGGCAGCGCCGACATGATGCACCGCAACCTGGACCGCCGCATCGAGGCGCTGGTACGGGTCACCGACCCGGCGCACCGCGCTGCCCTCAACCGCCTTCTGGAGACCGGCACTTCGGACACCACCTCGTCCTGGCACCTGGGCCCGGACGGCAACTGGACCCGGCACTCGGCCGACGCGGACGGCGTGCCGCTGCGCAACGTACAGGAAATGCTCATCGATGCCCGCAGGCGACGGCGTGGACCGGCGTCCTGAACCGCCCCCGCCGCGCGGGGGAGCCGCCCGGACCGTACCGGCCGTGACCAGGGCCGGGTCCGTGGCGGGCGCCGGGCCACAGTCAGCAGCACGGGCAGGGGGAGTGAACGGCGTGATCGGCACCGGCTTGGAGTCCGGCGGACCCTACGGCGTGCGCGCCGCGACGGCGGGCGGGCCGCAGCCCGCCGCCGGCACGGCGGGGGACGTGCTCGCCGGGTATCTGCACCGGCAGTCCGCACAGTTCCTGCGCAGCCTGCGCTCCCACGGGGAGAGCGGCCCGGACGCGGCGGGCGCCGCGCAGGCCGCCCGGCAGCTGCGCCACGCGGCCCGGCGCATCAGCGGCGCGCTGCACACCTTCCGCCCGCTGGCGGACGAGTCCTGGGCCGATCAACTCCGGGCCGAACTGGGCTGGTTGTCGGTCACGCTGGCCCGCGAGCACGCCTACGCGGCGCGGGCGCAGCGGCTGGTGGCGGCGTTGCAGCGGCTCACCGGGCCGACGGAAGCGGCGGGCCGGCCCGGCGAGGGCCCGGCCGCCGGGGACGCGGGCGGCGGCGTCCCGGCGGAGGCGGCGGCCGCAGCCCTGGCCGCCGGGGCCGCGCGGGCGGGCGCGCTGCTGGACCGCCAGCTGACCCTGGCCCGTACCCGCGCGCACTCCGCCGCCCTCCAGGCGCTGGGCTCCTCGCGCTTCCACGCCGTCGCCGACGCGGTCGCCGTACTGGCCTCCGAGGCGCCGCTGGACCCGGCGATGGCCGCCCGCCCCGCCGCGGAGGCGCTGCCGCCGCTGGCCGAGCAGGCCCATCAGCGACTCGCCGAGGCGGTGGCCGCGCTGCCGCTGGCCCGCGCCGGGCACCCGTACGACGCCGACGCGCTGGCCGCGGGACAGCAGCAGGACGCGCCCTGGCACCAGGTACGGCAGCTGGTACGGCTGAGCCGGTACGCGACGGAAGTGACCGGGGCGCACCGCCCGCCAGCCGACCGGCAGGCGCCGGACGAGCAGCACCCCGGGGAGTGGGGCCGGGCGGGCCGGATCGTGACCGAGCAGCGCCTGGCCGAGGCGGGCCGCGCCCTGGAGCGGCACCGCGACGCGGCCGAGGCCGCCGCCGCTGCCGCCGCCGCGGCCCGCACCCCCCGCATCGCCCCGGCGACCGCGTACGCGCTCGGGGTGCTCCACGCCGACCAGCGGCGCGAAGTGGAGGCGGCGCGCTTCGCGTTCGGCCGGGTGTGGCTGCCGGCGCCCGCCGCCGACCCGCTGGCCGGACCGGCGCGCAGGTGAGGGCAGTGACGGGAAAGGACGGCGGCGTGCGGACCGCGCGGCAGGACCTGGTACGGGCGGCGGGCTGTGTGCTCTGGCGCCGCTCCCCGCTCGGCGGCGGGCTGGAGATCGCGCTCGTACACCGGCCGAAGTACGACGATCTCTCGCACCCCAAGGGCAAGTTGAAGCGCGGCGAGGACGCCCTGGCGGGGGCGCTGCGCGAGGTGGCGGAGGAGACCGGCATGGAGGGCAGGCCGGGGGCGCCGCTGCCCACCGTCCGCTACCTGGTGGGCGGCCGCCCCAAGGAGGTCCGCTACTGGGCGGCCGAGGCGGTGGCCGGCTGCTTCGCGCCCAATGACGAGGTGGACCGGCTGCTGTGGCTGCCCCCGGCCGCCGCCCGCGACCGCCTCACCCACGACCACGACCGCCCGCTCATCGACGCGCTGCTGGAGGCACTGCACCTGGCCTGAGCTGGGACTTCCCCGCACAGCCAAAGAGTTGAGCCCCCTCTTGTCAATTTTCTTCCGCGGCGCTATATAGGAAGGCGTAGGGCATCGCACCCAGCGCCAAGCGGAAGGAGATGACCGTGATGCTCATGCGTACCGACCCGTTCCGTGAATTCGACCGCCTCGCCCACCAGGTGCTCGGGACGGCGGCCCGCCCCGCGGCGATGCAGATGGACGCCTACCGCTCCGGCGACGAGTTCGTGATCCACTTCGATCTGCCCGGCGTCGACCCGGAGAGCATCGACCTCGACGTCGAGCGCAATGTGCTGACCGTGCGGGCCGAGCGCCGCTCGCCCGCCCCCGAGGGCGCCGAACAGCTCGCCGCCGAGCGCCCCGCGGGCCGGTTCAGCCGGCAGCTCTTCCTCGGTGAGTCGCTGGACACCGACCGTATCGAAGCGCGGTACGACAGCGGTGTGCTGACGCTGCGTATCCCGGTCGCCGAGCAGGCCAAGCCGCGCAGGATCCAGATCACCGGCGGCTCGGCGCCCCGGCAGATCAGCGGCTGACCCGCGCCCGGCCGTGCGCCCCTACCGCCGCCGCAGCGACGCGTCCTGCACGGCCGGCGGCACGTAGTAGGCGTCGGCCCGGTTCAGGTCCGCACCCGGGGGCACGATCTCGTCGATCCGGTCCAGCACCGCCTCGCTCAGGGTCACTTCGGCCCCGTCCAGGAGGCTGTCGAGCTGGTCCATGGTGCGCGGACCGATGATCACGGACGTGACCCCCGGGTGGGACCGCACGAACGCCGTCGCCAGGTGCGGCAGCGTCAGACCGGCGTCGGCGGCCAGCTCCGCGAGCTTGCCGACCGCCTCCGCCTTGCGCGCGTTCTCCGGCACCGACAGGTCGAACTTCGCGTTCTCCAGCGCGGCCCGCCCGCTGGCCGACAGATCGCGCC
Organism: Streptomyces sp. UF-297; assembly: GCF_058245575.1. Classification (NCBI taxonomy): domain Bacteria; kingdom Bacillati; phylum Actinomycetota; class Actinomycetes; order Kitasatosporales; family Streptomycetaceae; genus Streptomyces; species Streptomyces sp. UF-297. The sequence goes on from NZ_JBSIBZ010000051.1 coordinate 17,428, forward strand.
CGGACAGCCAGCCCGCGCTCAGCGGGCCCCAGGTCAGCACGCCCATCCCGTACTTCTGCGCGGTCGGCAGCACCGCGGCCTCCGCCCCGCGCGCCAGCAGCGAGTAGTGCGGCTGCTCGGTACGGAAGCGGATGTGCCCGCGGCGCTCGGCGGTCCACTGCGCCTCGACGAGCTGCTCGACGGGGAAGGTGGAGGTGCCGATCGCCCGCACCTTTCCGGAGCGTACGAGGTCCGAGAGGGCGGAGAGGGTCTCGTCGATGTCGGTGGCCGGGTCCGGGCGGTGCACCTGGTAGAGGTCGATGTAGTCGGTGTCCAGGCGGCGCAGGCTGTCCTCGACGGCGCGCACGATCCAACGCCGGGAATTGCCGCCGTGGTTGGCGTCCGGGCCCATGGAGTTGAAGAACTTCGTGGCCAGTACGACGTCCTCGCGCCGCCCCTTGAGGGCCTTGCCGACGATCTCCTCGGACTCCCCGGCGGCGTACACGTCCGCGGTGTCCACGAAGTTGATGCCGGCGTCCAGGGCGCGGTGGATGATGCGGGTGCTCTCCTGGTGGTCGCAGTTGCCCCAGCTGCCGAACATCATCGCGCCGAGCGCGTACTCGCTGACCGAAATGCCAGTTCCGCCAAGAATCCTGCGCTTCATCGGAGTTACTCCCTTTGATCCGCTCTGCATGCCTTATGGGAACCATCCTGGGATCCCCGTGAAGGCCGCACCAGGCCCACCTCAACCTGGGTCTGCCAGGACCACCCAGCGCACCCCGCGTCGCATACTGGTGCGATGGTGCACGCAGAACCCGGGATCAGCTCGTTCCTCAAGGCCCGCAGGGCAGCGCTCGACCCGGCCGACCTCGGGCTCCCCTCCGGACTGAACCGGCGCCGGGTCAGCGGCCTGCGCCGCGAGGAGGTCGCCCAGCTCGCCGGCATCAGCGTCGACTACTACACCCGCATCGAGCAGGGCCGGGCGAACGCGATCTCCGACTCCGTCCTGGACGCCGTGGCGCGGGCGCTGCGCCTGAGCGACGGCGAGGTGACGTATCTGCGCAATGTCACCGCCCCGCCGCGCCGCACCGGCCCGGACGCCGCCCAGCGGGTACGCCCCGAGACCCGCCAGCTCCTGGACGCCATGGACGACACCGTCCCCGCCATGGTCCTCGGCCGCGGCCTGGACATCCTGGCCTGGAACGCGCTGGGCGGCCGGGTGAGCTTCCCCCTGGACGAGATCGAGCCGGAGCGCCGCAACTCCGCCATGCTCCTCTTCCTCGACCCGCGCGCCCGCGAGCTGTACCCGGACTGGGAGCGCGCCGCGCAGGAGTCCGTCGGCACGCTGCGGGCCGAGGCCGGACGCCACCCGCACGACCCCAGGATGTGCCGGCTGCTGGGCGAACTCATCGAGCACAGCGCCCACTTCAAGCGCCTGTGGGAGGCGCAGGAGGTCCACGAGTGCCTCACCGGCACCAAGCGCATCCACCACCCCCAGGTCGGCGAACTGCTCATCACCTTCCAGAGCTTCCGCCTCCCGGCCGACCCCGACCAGGTCCTGCTCACCTACACCGCGCCTGGCCACTCCCCGACCGCCGGGCGACTGCGCGAGCTGGCCCGCCTGGCCCGGCCCGCCCTGGTGGGCTGACCGCCCGCGGCCTCACCCCGCAGGCGCCAGCGCCTCCCACCGCACGGTGACCTCGCCCTGGCGCCAGCGCCGCGGCCCGTCCGCCAGCGGCCAGCCGGCGGCCAGCGACCGTACGGAACGGATCCAGCGCTGCCGCGCGCCGAGGGCGCCGTAGGGGGCCGCCGCCGCCCACGCCCGGTCGAAGTCGCGCAGGAAGCGGTGCACCGGCTCGCCCGCCACATTGCGGTGGATCAGCGCCTTGGGAAGGCGTTCGGCCAGGTCGGAGGGGGTCTGCAGGGAGCCGAGACGGGCCGCGAAGGTGACCGTACGCGGCCCCTCGGGCCCCAGCGCCACCCACACGTGCCGCCGCCCGATCTCGTCGCAGGTGCCCTCCACCAGCAGCCCGCCCGGCGCGAGCCGCCCGCACAGCCGCTCCCACACGGCCCGCACCTCGGCCTCGTCGTACTGGCGCAGCACATTGGCGGCCCGGATCAGCGTCGGCGCGCGCCGGCCGCCCAGGGGCACCTCGAAGCCGCCGTGCGCGAAGGACAGCCCGGCCCGCTCGTACGGCAGGGCCGCCGCCACCCGCGCCGGATCGATCTCGATGCCCACCACGCTCGCGTCGCCGCGGACCGTACGCAGCCGGGCCAGCAGTTCCACGGCGGTCCAGGGCGCGGCCCCGTACCCGAGGTCCACGGCGACGGGATCGGCGCTGCGCCGCAGCTCGGCGGCGTGCGCCTGGGCGATCCAGCGGTCCATGCGGCGCAGCCGGTTGGGGTTGGTGGTCCCGCGGGTCGCGTTCCCGATGGGGCGGGAGGGCGGGGAGGTGCTGCGGGACATGCCTTGAGCCTATGTGCTTCCCGGGGCGCGCGGGCCGCTGCCCGCAGTCGGTCACGCTTTGGCAAAGAGCGCGCCCGTGCGGCCCGGGTGGAAATGGATGTGCCACTTCCGTTGTTGGGGAGCTGGAAGGCGTCCTACGCCCCGGCAGGAGGTAGCTCGCAGTGAGCCACTATGTGTCCCGGCTCCGCAGCCGTCCCCACGGTCAGTTCCCCGGCCAGTCGCGGCTGCGGCTGCCCGGCGGACCGCGCCGCCCCAGGAGGGTGGCGATGCTCAGCGTGCACACCTCCCCGCTGCACCAGCCCGGCACGGGCGACGCGGGCGGCATGAACGTCTACATCGTCGAGCTGGCCAGGAAGCTCGCCTCGATCAACATCGAGGTGGAGATCTTCACCCGCGCCACCACCGGCACCCTGCCGCCCGTGGTGGAGCTGGCCCCCGGCGTCCTGGTGCGCCACGTGGACGCGGGCCCCTACGAAGGCCTGGCCAAGGAGGAGCTGCCCGCCCAGCTGTGCGCCTTCACCCACGGCGTGATGCAGGCCTGGGCCGGCCACCGCCCCGGCCACTACGACCTGGTCCACTCCCACTACTGGCTCTCCGGCCACGTCGGCTGGCTCGCCGCCGAGCGCTGGGGCGTCCCGCTCGTGCACGCCATGCACACCATGGCCAAGGTCAAGAACGCCGCCCTGGCCGCCGGTGACTCCCCGGAGCCGGCCGCCCGCGTCATCGGCGAGACGCAGATCGTACGGGCCGCCGACCGCCTGATAGCCAACACCGCCGAAGAGGCCGACGAGCTGGTGCGCCACTACGAGGCCGACCGGGACAAGGTCGCCGTCGTCCACCCCGGCGTCAACCTCGACCGCTTCCTGCCCGCCGGCCCCGGCGCGCTGCGCGACCCCGGCGGCGCCGGCATCCACGCCAGCCGGGCCGCCGCCCGCGCCCGCCTGGGCCTGCCCGCCGACGCCGTCATCCCGCTCTTCGCGGGCCGCATCCAGCCCCTGAAGGCCCCCGACATCCTGCTGCGCGCCGTCGCCCACCTCCTGGACGCGGACCCCTCGCTGCGCACCAAGCTCCTCGTGCCCGTCGTCGGCGGCCCCAGCGGCAGCGGCCTGGCCAAGCCCGAGGGCCTGCAGAAGCTGGCCGCCCGGCTCGGCATCGCCGACGTCGTGCGCTTCCGCCCGCCGGTCGGCCAGGAGCAGCTCGCCGACTGGTACCGCGCCGCCTCCGTCCTGGTCATGCCCTCCTACAGCGAGTCCTTCGGCCTGGTCGCCATAGAGGCCCAGGCCTGCGGCACTCCCGTGGTGGCGGCCTCCGTGGGCGGCCTGCCGGTGGCCGTACGCGACGGCGTCAGCGGCTTCCTCGTCCCCGGCCACGACCCGGCCGACTACGCCCGCGCGCTGCGCCGCTTCGTGGACAGTCCCGCCCTCGCCGACACCATGGGCCTGGCCGCCGCCCGGCACGCCCAGTCCTTCGGCTGGGACACCGCGGCCTCGGCGACCGCCGATGTCTACACCGCCGCGATACAGGAGCGGCGCCGTCGCCTACGATCACCGCATGGCTGACCAGCGCGCGGTGCACGAGGTGATCGAGTCGACGCTCCAGGACTCCGGCCTGGAGTGGGAGTCCCCCTCGGACGGCTCCTACGTCGTCAAGCTGCCCGGCACCCGCAAGCTCTCCACCACCTGCTCGCTGCTGGTCGGCCGGCACTCCCTCTCCGTCAACGCCTTCGTCGTCCGCTGCCCCGACGAGAACCACGCCGCGGTGCACCGCTGGCTCCTGGAGCGCAACACCCGCCTGTACGGCGTCAGTTACGCCATCGACCAGCTCGGCGACATCTACCTCGTCGGCAAATTCCCCCTCGCCGCCGTCACCCCCGACGAACTGGACCGCGTCCTTGGCACCGTCCTGGAAAACGCCGACGGCAGCTTCAACACCCTCCTGGAGATGGGCTTCGCCACCGCCATCCGCAAGGAATACGACTGGCGCGTCGCCCGCGGCGAATCCACCCGCAACCTCCAGGCCTTCGACCGCCTGACCCAGCGCCCCCAGTAACAACACCCCACCCGCACCACACAATTGACGAAGACCCCACCCACCCTTCTTTTCCCACCCCCGGACCCCCGCCCCCGCACCCAACAGCCCCGCGCAGCGGACCACAGCCCGCCGCAGGCGCAGCGGACCCGCAGGCGCAACAGGCCCGCAGGCGCAACGGCCCGCCGCAGGCGAAACGGCGCCGCGCTCAGACCACCGACCCCGTACGCGGCGCGACATCGGCCGCATCCACCCCATGGGCGCCCGCCGACCCGGCCGGCGCCCTGCGCTCAGCGCGCAACAACGCCCCGTACCCCAGCGCCGCCACCGTCCCCACCACCGCGCAGCCGCCCCACAGCGCCGACGTCCCCAGGTTGTCGATGACCGTGCCGCCGATCAGCGGCGCGCCGAAGGACGCCACCGACCACGACGCCGCGAACACGCCCTGGTAGCGGCCGCGCCCGTGGGTCGGGGAGAGGCGGACCACCAGCCCCATCTGCGTCGGCGCGTTGATGATCTCGCCGAGCGTCCAGATCAGCACCGCCAGCGCGTACATCCCCACCGACCCGGCGAACGCGGTCAGCCCGAAGCCGTACCCCGTCAGCAGCGCCGAGCCGATCAGCAGCGCCGCGGGGCTGCGGTGCTCGATCACGCGGGTGACCGGTATCTGGAGCAGCACGATCACCAGGCCGTTCACGGCGATGACCATGCCGAAGTCCGCGCCGGAGAAGCCGTCCAGGCCCATCGTGATCGGCAGCGAGATCGAGCCCTGCTGGAAGAGCAGCGCCAGCAGGAAGTTGAGCGCGACCACGGCCATGAACCGCCCGTCGCGCAGCACGGTCAGCATCGAGACCCGCTCGGCGGGGGAGTCCCCGGTGCCGGCACCGGCCTCACGTCCCTGCGCGGAGCCCCGCTGCGGGCGCGACTCCGGCAGCTTGACGAAGACCACCACGGCGCAGACCAGTACCAGCGCCGCCTCGCCCAGGAACAGCGCGAGATAGCCGTGCTCGGCGATCAGCCCGGCCGCGCTCGACGCGATCGCGAACCCCATGTTGATCGCCCAGAAGTTGAGCGCGAAGGCGCGCACCCGGTCCTCGGGCGCGACGATGTCGGCCATCATCGCCTGGACGGCGGGCCGCGAGGCGCTGGAGGCCATGCCCACCGCGCACGCCACCACCGCGATCACCACCGGGTGTTCCACGAAGCCCAGCAGCGCCACCGACGCCGCCGTCGACAGCTGGGCGATCAGCAGGGTGGGGCGCCGCCCGAGCCGGTCCGCGAGCACCCCGGCCAGCACCGAGGAGATGACCCCGCCCAGCCCGTACAGCGCGCCCACCAGCCCCGCGTACGAGGCCGAGTACCCCCGCTCGACGGTCAGGTACATGGCAAGGAAAGTCGCTACGAACCCGCCCAGCCGGTTGATCAGCGTGCTGGTCCACAGCCACCAGAACTGCCGGGGCAGACCCGACACGCTCTCCTTGGCCGCCTGTCTCAAACGCGCTGCTGACCTGGCTGCTGACATGCGACTTCCCCCGTGACGTAAGTGGCCGCGGCGATGATCGGAACCTACTGACGCCACCAGGGGGCCGCCACTCGTTTGACGGCTGCCGTCAAACGTCCCGGCGGCGGGCCCACGGCCGGAAGTCGATTACGCTCAAAGGCATGGCCGACGCACCGTACAAGCTGATCCTCCTCCGCCACGGCGAGAGCGAATGGAACGCGAAGAACCTGTTCACCGGCTGGGTGGACGTCAACCTGAACGAGAAGGGCGAGAAGGAGGCGGTCCGCGGCGGTGAGCTGCTCAAGGACGCCGGCCTGCTCCCCGACGTGCTGCACACCTCCCTGCAGAAGCGCGCGATCCGCACCGCGCAGCTCGCCCTGGAGGCAGCCGACCGCCACTGGATCCCGGTCCACCGCAGCTGGCGCCTGAACGAGCGCCACTACGGCGCCCTCCAGGGCAAGGACAAGGCGCAGACCCTCGCCGAGTTCGGCGAGGAGCAGTTCATGCTGTGGCGCCGCTCCTACGACACCCCGCCGCCCGCCCTTGAGGACGGCGCCGAGTACTCCCAGAGCGACGACCCGCGCTACGCCGCCATCCCCAGCGAGCTGCGCCCGCGCACGGAGTGCCTCAAGGACGTCGTCACGCGCATGCTGCCGTACTGGTACGACGGCATCCTCCCCGACCTCCTGGCCGGCCGCACCGTCCTGGTCGCCGCCCACGGCAACAGCCTGCGCGGCCTGGTCAAGCACCTCGACGGCATCTCCGACGCCGACATCTCCGGCCTGAACATCCCCACCGGCATCCCCCTCTACTACGAGCTGGACGCCGACTTCCGCCCCGTCACCCCCGGCGGCAAGTACCTCGACCCGGAGGCCGCCAAGGCCGCCATCGAGGCCGTGAAGAACCAGGGCAAGAAGAAGTAAGCACGCCGCGGTGCGTGCAGCGTGAAGGGCCCCGGCCGGAACACCCTCCGGCCGGGGCCCTTCGTGCGCCTATCGCTTGCCCACCTGCATGGTTGCCCGGGCGTCGAGCGTCAGCCGCAGCCGCCGCCGCACTGGCAGGGGCCACCGGACTGACAGCCGCAGCTGCAGCCCGGGCCGCACGAGCAGTCGCCGCGCACCTCGTGCTGGGGAGCGGTCGTAACGGACTCGGGGAAGTGCGTCATGATTCCTCCTCGGGAGAGGTCACCTGGTCCCCATTGCAATCCCGCGGCATGCGGCGCATCAACGGCGCGCGGAGGCACGCCGCGCGCCAGTACAGCCGTTCCCCGCCCCCCGCCGCCCCGATGCGGGCACGGCGGGCCCCTACGCGCCCTCCACCTGGGCCGGTGCCGTGATCTCGTCCGCGTGCTCGCCCGTGACCAGGTAGACCACCCGCTTGGCCACCGAAACGGCGTGGTCGGCGAAGCGCTCGTAGTAGCGGCCCAGCAGCGTCACGTCCACCGCGGTCTCGATGCCGTGCTTCCAGCGGTCGTCCATCAGGTGCTGGAAGAGCGCGCGGTGCAGCAGGTCCATCGCGTCGTCGTCCTGCTCCAGCTGGAGCGCCAGGTCCACGTCCTTGGTGATGATGACCTCGCCGGCCTTGGCCATCAGGCGCTGCGCCAGCTGCCCCATCTCCAGGATCGTGGCGTGCAGGTCCCGCGGCACCGCGGTCTGCGGGAAGCGCAGCCGCGCCAGTTTGGCCACGTGCTGCGCGAGGTCGCCGGACCGCTCCAGGTCGGCGCTCATCCGCAGCGAGGTGACCACGATCCGCAGGTCGGTGGCGACCGGCTGCTGCCGCGCCAGCAGCGCGATCGCCCGGGCCTCCAGATCGCGCTGGAGATCGTCGACCTTCTCGTCGGCCGCGATGACGCTCTCGGCCAGCTTCAGGTCCGCGTCGAGTATCGCCGTGGTGGCGCGCCCGATCGCGGAGCCGACGAGCCGGGCCATCTCGACCAGGCCTTCGCCGATCGAGTCCAGCTCCTCGTGGTACGCGTCCCGCATCAGTGACCTTCTCTCGCATCGAAAGGGGCGTGGGGTACGGAAGGGGGTAGTGGCCCCACGCTCCCACGTTCCGGCCCGAACGCGACCGGTTCTGCCATCACCGGTGAACCGGCACCGACGCCAAGGTGAACTCTGGGCGACGGGTGTTCGAGCAGACCCTCGTACGGCTGGGGAAGTGTCCGATCCGGCGCATAACCTGGAGTCATGAACGTGGACGCGGCCATCGCCGCAGTGGCAGCGATCGCCGGACTGTGCACCGGCGTGATCGCCATGCTGGCGTTCCGCTGGAGTGAGCGGGATCAGGCCAAGCCCACCCGCACCTCCCTGCACACCGACGCCGTGCTGCCGCCCGGCGTGGACACCGTCCTGTCCGTCCTGCGCTCCTCCGCCGTCGTCCTGGACGAGGCCGACGCGGTGGTCAAGGCCAGCTCGGCCGCGTACGCCCTCGGGCTGGTGCGCGGCGGCAAGCTGGCCGTCGAACCGATGCTCCAGATGGCCCGCGACACCCGGCGCGACGGCGAGATACGCCAGGTCGAGCTGGACCTGCCGCGCCGTGGCACGGGCCGCGGCGAGGCCCTGGCGGTCTCCGCCCGGGTCGCCCCCCTGGGCTCGCGCCTGGTGCTGCTGCTGGTGGAGGACCTCACCGAGGCCCGCCGCATAGAAGCGGTCCGCCGTGACTTCGTCGCCAACGTCAGCCACGAGCTCAAGACCCCCGTCGGCGCCCTCTCCCTCCTCTCGGAGGCCGTGATGGACGCCAGCGACGACCCCGAGGCGGTCACCCGCTTCGCGGGCCGTATGCAGAACGAGGCCACCCGCCTGACCAACCTCGTCCAGGAGCTCATCGACCTCTCCCGGGTCCAGAACGACGACCCCCTGGAGGACTCGGAGCCGGTACGGGTGGACGAGCTGGTGGCCGAGGCGATCGACCGCTGTCGCCAGCAGGCCGGCACCAAACAGATCACCATGGCCGCAGGAGGCACCGCCGACCTGCACGTATGGGGAAACCGCGGCCAGCTCGCGGCGGCGCTGGGCAACCTCGTCGAGAACGCCGTGAACTACTCCCCGGCCCGCACCCGCGTCGGCATCGCCGGCCGGCGCGTCCCCGCACCCGGTGGCGACCTGATCGAGATCGCGGTGACCGACCAGGGCATCGGGATATCCGAGAAGGACCGCGACCGTATCTTCGAGCGGTTCTACCGCGTCGACCCGGCGCGCTCGCGCGCCACCGGCGGGACCGGCCTCGGCCTCGCCATCGTCAAGCACGTGGCCGCCTCGCACGGCGGGGAGGTCACGGTGTGGAGCGCCGAGGGACAGGGCTCCACCTTCACCCTGCGTCTGCCGGAGGCCGGAGCCGTACGCGACCGCGTACCGGGCACCACGGCCGCCGGACCCCTCGCGGAGGGCCTCGACGACGAGGACCGCCCGTACGAGACCTTCACCGACCCGCTCCCCGCACACTCCGCTCCCCCCGTTCACCCTGCCCCGGAGGTCCGACCGTGACCCGAGTGCTCGTCGTAGAAGACGAAGAGTCGTTCAGCGACGCACTTTCCTACATGCTCCGCAAGGAGGGCTTCGAGGTCGCCATCGCGGCCACCGGGCCCGATGGGCTGGACGAGTTCGAGCGCAACGGCGCCGACCTGGTCCTGCTGGACCTGATGCTGCCGGGCCTGCCCGGCACCGAGGTCTGCCGTCAGCTGCGCGGCCGCTCCAACGTCCCCGTCATCATGGTGACCGCCAAGGACAGCGAGATCGACAAGGTCGTCGGGCTGGAAATAGGAGCCGACGACTACGTCACCAAGCCCTTCTCCTCGCGGGAGCTGGTCGCCCGCATCCGCGCGGTGCTGCGCCGCCGCGGCGAGCCGGAGGAGGTCGCCCCGCAGGCCCTGGAGGCGGGCCCGGTCCGCATGGACGTGGACCGCCATGTCGTCACGGTCTCCGGCGGCAAGGTCGATCTGCCGCTCAAGGAGTTCGACCTGCTGGAGATGCTGCTGCGCAACGCGGGCCGCGTGCTGACCCGTATGCAGCTGATCGACAGAGTCTGGGGCGCCGACTACGTGGGCGACACCAAGACCCTGGACGTCCACGTCAAGCGCCTGCGCGCCAAGATCGAACCGGACCCGGGCGCGCCGCGCTACCTGGTCACCGTCCGCGGGCTGGGCTACAAGTTCGAGCCGTAGGAGCCCCGGCACCCACCGCGCCCGCCGTACGGCCCCCGGACAGGGGCCGTACGGCGGGCGGTGTCGTCATGGGCGCCGCTACGCGCGGCTTCGGGCTCAGTGGCCGGAGTGCTGCCCCGAGGCGCCGCCCTGGGGGGTGCCGGACGGCGTGCCCGAGGGGGTGCCGGAGGGCGTACCGGACGGCGTGCCCGCCTCGCCCGGCTTGTCGGCGCCGGAGCCCGGCGTCGCCGAGCCCGAGGGCTTGCCGGAGGGCTGCGGCAGCTCGCTGGGCCCGTAGTCCTTGAAGAAGCTCTTGGCGGGCACCACGAACGCCTGCAGCTTGACCTTGCCGGTCTCGCTGAAGTCGAAGGTCAGCGGCTGCGCGTTGCCGTCCTGGATGGCTTCGCGGCTGCTGGGCAGCACGGCGGAGGCGTTGCCCTTGCCGCCGATGACGACCGAGCCGCCGGCCGGGATGGTGATGGGGCCCGAGCCCTGGGCGGGCGACAGCTTGGCTTCCTTGTCGGTGCCGTCCACCTTGACGGACTTCAGGGTCTGGTCCTGCTGCCCGTTGTTGAAGACGGTCGCGGTCACCACGGCCGGGCCCTTGGACTTCAGGTCGGGCTGGGTGATCACAGAGACGTTCTGGAGCTTGATCTCACCGACCGCTGTGGCGGCGTTGTCGGGCTTGATCTCCAGCGTCTGGGCGCTGTTCCCGGCCGCGCAGGCGGAGAGCGAGGCGATCGAGAGCGTAAGGACGGTGGCGGCGAGGACGCCGTGTCGAAGGCTGCGGCTCACGGCGGCGGCATCTCCTAGGACGAGCTACGGCGGCCGAACTTCGAGCCCGGTCGCGGATGGAGCGGATGGACGGCAGGCGCGGCAGTCCGTACGACGAGGCATGGCAGTGCGATGGCAGTGCATGACGGCACGTACGTAAAGCCGCCCTAAGGGTGTGTCAGCGCGGCTAGGTTACCGAGCCGTTCCGGCGCCGCCGCACCCGACCCGCCCTCAACGCGATCATGCCCGCGTCACATCACCCTTCACATCCACGCCGAACACCCACCTCATCCCCGCCAAGTGATAGCCGCAGAACGTTTCTGCCGTGGACTCCTAGATCGTTCCGGAATTGCCGACAAGGGGCCGATCGAGTGACGGGCGGTCGGTTTCCGGGAGGGGAAATCGGCATTCGCTGGGAATGCGGGGTGTTCCGGGAATTGATCACGTGCCGCCGCCGACGCCTGATGATCAATTCGGGAATCGGCGTGGAGTCGTCCACACGTGACCGAACGGAGTAGCGGAAGTCCGTCATCCGGATCCCGGCAAAACGGGACGTTCGGCCTCTCCAGCAGGCGCTTCGGGCCGCGTAGCGTGTGTGTTTCCGGCCCCGCGCACAGCCCCTCCGACCTGCGAATACCCGCGTTCGAGACCCCCTCGAAGCACGATCCAGGCGCTGTTGTCAAGCCCCGAGATATGCCCTGACCTGCGAAAACGCCATTCAGAACGGCCCGTTCCCGTGTTAGCATGGATAGCCACGGAAGGGGTACCTGTCACATGACGTTCAAGGTTGGCGACACCGTGGTCTATCCCCATCACGGGGCCGCGCTGATCGAGGCCATCGAAACTCGCCAGATCAAAGGCGTGGACAAGACCTACTTGGTGCTGAAGGTCGCCCAGGGCGACTTGACGGTTCGTGTACCAGCGGACAATGCGGAGTTCGTCGGCGTACGCGATGTAGTCGGCCAGGACGGGCTGGACCGGGTCTTCGAGGTGCTGCGTGCGCCATATGCCGAAGAGCCCACGAACTGGTCCCGTCGATACAAGGCAAATCTGGAGAAGCTCGCTTCCGGTGACGTGATCAAGGTCGCCGAAGTCGTTCGCGACCTGTGGCGTCGTGAGCGTGAGCGCGGACTCTCCGCAGGTGAGAAGCGCATGCTCGCCAAGGCCCGCCAGATCCTGGTGAGCGAGCTGGCTCTCGCGGAGAACACCAACGAAGACAAGGCCGAGGCTCTGCTGGACGAGGTCCTCGCGTCCTGACGCTGCGTCCTGACACCCTGAGAGCCGGTGCAGTGGTACCTCAGAGTGCCTCGAAGAAGTAATGCCGCGGTGCCCGAGTGACGATCGACTCCTGCAAGGAGCGGTCTGTTGCCGGGCGCTGCGGCATATCTGCGGGCAGAACCGCCGCGTTGCGCAGTGGCGTGCCGGGCTCGGGCAGCTGACTCGACCGGTCGTCACGGAAGGGGCCGGTCGGGCCTCGCGCCCGGCACGCTGAGGCCATACCCATGTCGGCCGAGGAAACAAACCTGAACGCGCCAAATCCGGGCGATGACCCCCGGAATCCCGGAGTGCTACCGATGTCAGACCAACCCCGCCGGCCCCGCACGGCCGCGGTGATCCCCGCGGCCGGCCGTGGTGTACGGCTCGGCCCCGGCGCCCCCAAGGCGCTGCGTGCGCTGGGCGGCACCCCCATGCTCGTGCACGCCGTGCGCGCCATGGCCGCCTCCCGCGCCGTCTCCCTCGTCGTGGTCGTCGCGCCGCCCGACGGCGCCCCGGAGGTCCGTACCCTCCTGGACGACCACCCGCTGCCCGAGCGCACCGACGTCCTGGTCGTACCGGGCGGCGAGACCCGCCAGGAGTCGGTGAGTCTCGGCCTGGCGGCGCTGCCCCAGGACATCGAGATCGTGCTGGTGCACGACGCCGCCCGCCCGCTGGTGCCCGTGGACACCGTCGACGCCGTCGTGGCGGCCGTCGGGGCCGGCGCGCCGGCCGTGGTGCCCGCGCTGCCGCTCGCCGACACCGTCAAGCAGGTCCGGCCGGGCGCGCCCGGCGAGGCGGAGCCCGTGGTGGGCACGCCCGAGCGGGCCCTGCTGCGGGCCGTACAGACCCCGCAGGGGTTCGATCGCGCCACTTTGGCCAAGGCCCACGAGACGGTCGCCGTACAGGGCGAGGGGGCCACCGACGACGCCGGCATGGTGGAGCGGCTCGGCGCCCCCGTCGTGGTCGTGCCGGGCCACGAGGAAGCGTTCAAGGTGACCCGGCCGCTGGATCTGGTGCTGGCCGAGGCCGTACTCGCCCGTAGGAGGGCCACCGATGGGTTTGTTTGAGAGCAATGCCGCGCTGCCGCTGGTGGGCATCGGCACCGATGTGCACGCCTTCGAGCAGGGGCGCGAGCTGTGGTGCGCCGGGCTGCTGTGGGACGAGCAGGCCAGCGGCGGGTACGGCCTGGCGGGGCACAGCGACGGCGACGTGGTCGCGCACGCCGCCTGTGACGCGCTGTTCTCGGCCGCCGGCGTGGGCGACCTGGGCGCGCACTTCGGCACCGACCGCCCGGAGTGGTCCGGCGCCTCCGGTGTGACCCTGCTGGCCGAGGCCGCCCGGATCGTACGGGCCGAGGGCTTTGAGATCGGCAATATCGCGGTGCAGGTCATCGGCGTACGGCCGAAGATCGGCAAGCGGCGGGACGAGGCCCAGAAGGCGCTCTCCGAGGCGGCCGGGGCCCCCGTCTCGGTGTCCGGGACGACCTCGGACGGACTGGGCCTGACGGGCCGCGCGGAGGGCCTGGCGGCCGTCGCCACGGCGCTGGTCGTCCACCGGAGCTGACCGCCCTCCGGCGCCGCCCCGGCGCGGGAATGCCGGGCGCGGCGCGGGTGTTGGGGGAGGATCGAGGCACCGTGTCCGACTGACGCAGCGCAGGAAGGATCTCCCGTGACACAGGCATCGGCCGCACTGTCCGAGGACCTGAAGGCCCTTCTCGACGGTCCCGTCTTCGTGACCGTGGCCACGATCCAGCCCGACGGCAGCCCGCAGCTGTCGCCGGTCTGGGTCACGCGCGACGGCGACGACGTGCTGATCTCGACGACGGTGGGGCGTCAGAAGGAGAAGAATCTGCGCAGGGACCCGCGGGTCACCGTGCTGCTCCAGCCCTTCGACGCCCCGTACACCTACGCCGAGATCCGCGGGCGCGCCACCATCACCCCCGAGGGCGGCCCCGAGCTGATCGACGAGCTGTCGCGCAAGTACACGGGCCAGTCCTACGCGGACTTCAATCCGGCCTCCAAGGACGACGCGCAGCGGGTGGTCGTGCGCATCACGCCGAGCAAGGTGGTGGGCCGCATCTGAGGGGCGTACGGGGGCGCCCGGCAGCCGGTTCGCGCGCTCCTGAGCCCCGGGACACAGGTCCCGCGGCCCCCCGACGACTCGAAGTGTCACGCTTCTGTGTCCCCGTGCCCCAATGGGTCGCGGGGCACTGCCTCGTTCCGTCTACCCTTGATGCGTGACTATTCGCCTGTACGACACCAGCGCCCGGCAGATTCGCGACTTCACCCCGCTCGTGCCGGGCTGTGTCTCGATCTACCTGTGTGGCGCGACCGTGCAGGCCGCCCCGCACATCGGGCACATCCGGTCGGGACTGAACTTCGACATCATGCGCCGCTGGTTCGCCTACCGCGGCTACGACGTGACGTTCGTGCGCAATGTGACGGACATCGACGACAAGATCATCAAGAAGGCGGCCGAGCAGGGCCGCCCGTGGTGGTCCATCGGCTACGAGAACGAGGTCGCCTTCAACGCGGCCTATGACGCGCTGGGCTGCCTGCGGCCCACGTACGAGCCGCGGGCCACCGGCCATGTGCCCGAGATGATCGAGATGATGCGCGGTCTGATCGAGCGCGGTCATGCCTATGCGGCCGAGGGCAACGTCTACTTCGACGTGCGGTCCTTCCCCGGCTACCTGGAGCTCTCCCGCCACGAGCTGGACAACTTGCTCCAGCCCTCGGCCGACGGGGAGATCGGCAAGCGGGACCCGCGCGACTTCGCGATGTGGAAGGCCGCCAGGGAGGGCGAGCCCAGCTGGGAGACGCCCTGGGGCCGTGGCCGCCCGGGCTGGCACCTGGAGTGCTCGGCGATGGCCCACAAGTACCTGGGCGAGGCCTTCGACATCCACGGCGGCGGCGTGGACCTGGTCTTCCCCCACCACGAGAACGAGATCGCCCAGGCCAAGGCCTTCGGCGACGCGTTCGCCGCGTACTGGGCGCACAACGCCTGGGTGACGATGAGCGGCGAGAAGATGTCCAAGTCGCTGGGCAACTCCGTCCTGGTCAGCGAGATGGTCAAGCGCTGGCGTCCCATCGTGCTGCGCTACTACCTGGGCACCCCGCACTACCGCTCGATGATCGAGTACAGCGAGGAGGCGCTGCGCGAGGCCGAGTCCGCGTTCGCGCGGATCGAGGGCTTCGTGCAGCGAGTCATCGAAAAAGCAGGGAAGGCGATCGAGCCGGCCGCCGAGGTGCCGCCGGCCTTCGCCGAGGCGATGGACGACGACCTGGGCGTCCCGCAGGCCCTGGCGATCGTGCACACCACCGTGCGCCAGGGCAACGCCGCCCTGAGCGCGGACGACAAGGAGTCCGCCGTCGCCCGGCTGGCCGAGGTGCGCGCCATGCTGGGCGTGCTGGGCCTGGACCCGCTGGACGCGCAGTGGTCCGGCTCGGGCACGGACCGCGGCGGGGACCTGCACGGCGTGGTGGACTCCCTGGTCCGCCTGGTCCTGGAGCAGCGGCAGGCGGCCCGGGCCCGCAAGGACTACGCCACCGCCGACGCCATCCGCGACCAGCTCCAGCAGTCCGGCCTGGCCATCGAGGACACCCCGTCCGGGCCGCGCTGGTCGCTGTCCTGAAGGCCCCGAAGGCCCCGAAGATTTTGCCGAGTGGCTGCCCCGAGTCGCTGTCCCCATGGACTCGGGGCGACACTTTTCCCGTACGTACATATCCACGTCGCGAGACGTCGAGAGCAGTGAAGAAACAGGTGACCCATGGCCGGCAACAGCCAGCGCAGGAACCGCCGCACGTCCAACAAGAAGGGCGCGCAGGTCGGCAGCGGTGGCCAGCGACGCCGTGGCCTCGAGGGCAAGGGCCCCACGCCGCCCGCCTCCGCCCGTAAGGGGCACAAGAAGAACCGGGTCGCCAACGCCCAGGCGAAGCAGGCCGCGGCCCGCCGTCCGGCCCCGCGCCGCGGTGGCGCCAAGGGCACCTCGGAGATGGTCGTCGGCCGCAACCCGGTCTTCGAGGCGCTGCGCGACGGCGTCCCGGCGACCACCCTCTACGTCCAGCAGTTCATCGACAACGACGAGCGGGTGCGCGAGGCGCTCCAGCTCGCGGCGGACCGCGGCAACATCAACCTGATGGAGGCGCCGCGCCCCGAGCTGGACCGGATGACCAACGGGCTCAACCACCAGGGCCTGGTCCTGCAGGTCCCGCCGTACGAGTACGCGCACCCCGAGGACCTGGCGGCGGCCGCCTTCGACGAGGGCGCCGACCCGCTGATCGTCGCGCTGGACGGCGTCACCGACCCGCGCAACCTCGGCGCCGTCGTGCGCTCCGTGGCGTCCTTCGGCGGCCACGGCGTGGTCGTGCCCGAGCGGCGCGCGGCCGGCATGACGGCGGGCGCCTGGAAGACCTCGGCGGGCACCGCGGCCCGTACCCCGGTGGCCCGCGCCACCAACATGACCCGCGCCCTGGAGTCGTACCAGAAGGCCGGTCTCACCGTCGTCGGGCTGGCGGCGGACGGCGAGGTGGAGCTCCAGGACCTTCAGGTGCTGGACGGGCCGGTCGTCATCGTCGTCGGCAGCGAGGGCAAGGGCCTGTCGCGGCTGGTCGGCGAGACCTGCGACATCCGCGTCCGCATCCCGATGCCCGGTGGCGCGGAGTCGCTGAACGCCGGTGTCGCGGCGGGCGTGGTGCTGTGGGAGGCCGCACGCCGCCGCGCGTGACCGCCGCGCGGTAGTCCCCGTCAGGCCCGGCGCCGGATCACGGCGCCGGGCCTGACGCTGTGTGCACGGCGCGTACGGCCCTTGATCCTTTGACGGGTCTCGGACAGATAGGCATGGTCAAGGCAGTGTCTTAAACGCGGGTCACTCGGTTAGATGAGCGTGGACACCAGAACACCCCGCACACCTACGGGGGGACGCTCGCCGGGCTTCGATGACGAGCCGGTCCTGAGCTCGGTCAAGGTGCCGTGCGATCCCGCGCAGGTCATCGTCAACCACGCCAGTTTCCGAGTACAGCTCGCCGCACCCGTCGCGAGTGCCGCCGCCGAGACCACGCGTATCCCCGTCGTCGGGCAGCCGGCCGGAGCCAGGCGGCGCGCGCCCGTGGTGTGGAGCGGCCACACCGAACAGGGCGAGAGCGCAGCCACCCAACTCCTGCACGCCGTAAGGAATTCCGGCGCCGTACGCCACGCCGAGGACGCCGGCGCCACCCAGGTCCTGCCCCGGGTCCGGCTGGAGGAGGACACCCACTACGGCGCGGCCCGCACCCCGACCGTGGTCGGCCCCCGCGACGGCTCGGACACCGACACCGCGCAGCTGCGCCCCGTACGGCCCGCCGCGCAGGGACAGGGACCCGGGCGCCAAGGCGTTTACGGGGACGGCGAGTTCGAGGGTCCGTACGGATCTGCCTACGGCGCCGCGCACGAGGACGGCTACGGGCGCTACGACGAGGCCGGCCCCGCGGGCAAGCGCGGCGGCGCCGACGACCTGCGCCAGGGCTACTACCCCGGCCGCCGGATGAACCTCGGCGTCGTCCTCCTGCCCCTGCGGATCTTCCTCGGCCTCATCTCCGTCTACGCGGGCATGGGCAAGCTCTGCGACCCGGTCTACTTCGACGGCGGCGAGCGCGGCTCCATGGTCAAGTGGCTGACCTCGCTGCACCCTTGGGGGCTGGCCGCACCGCTGCGCGACTTCGCGCTCTCGCACCCGGTCGGCGCCGGGCTGACCGTCGCCTTCCTCCAGGTCGTGGTCGGCGTACTGACCATGTGCGGCCTGTGGCAGCGGGTCGCGGGCTCCATCGGGGCGCTGCTGTCCGCCGCGCTGCTGATGACGGTGAGCTGGCGGACCGTACCCGCCTACGACGCGCCCGACATCATCTACCTCGCCGCCTGGAGCCCGCTGATCATCGCGGGCGCGCCCGTCTACTCCCTGGACGCGCGGCTGGCCGGCGAGGCCTGGCGCACGCTCGGCCCGCGCGCCGAACTGTGGGAGCTGCGGCGGCGGGTGCTGCGCCGCGGCGCGGTGATGACCGCGGTGGTCGCCGGTCTGACGCTGCTGATCGGCTCGCTGCTGGGCGGGGCCGTACGGTCCACCACGGTGCCGCCGGTGCCCGAGCCGGGCCAGCCCGCGATCAACAACCTGCCCGGCTCGCCGCTGCCGCGCCCGGCCCGCGAGGGCGATGGGCGCAAGGTGGACGGCGGCCGCAAGGGGAGCGTGCCCAAGAAGGGGCGCGGCAAGCCCTCGACGGGCGCCTCGCGGCCCGCGGGCACCGCGTCCTCGCCGTCCGTCCAGGCGCCGGAGACGGCCCGGGCGACCGGCAGCGTCAGCAGCGGCGCCACCCAGCCCGGCCCGGCCACGGGACGCCCGCCGCAGCAGTCGGCGCCGACCCGGGCCCCGGCGCCGACCCAGGCGCCGACGGTGGGCGGCACCGGCGGCGGCACCAACGGGGGCTCCACGGGCGGCAGTTCGTCGGGCTCCGACGGAGGCTCCGGCGGGGGCGGCAGCGACGGTGGCGGCACGCTGGGAGGGCTGCTGGGCTGACCCCGGCGCGCACCGCGTGGCGTACGGACAACACCGCCGCTCCTGTGGCCCGTCGGGGCCATGGGGGCGGCGGTGTCGTGTGATGCGTAGCCGTGCGGTGCGAACGCGGTTGTGCGGCAGCCGTACGGGCACGGCGGGCTGCCACGGGCGTCAACGCGTGTGCGCGGACAGCTCCTTGGCGGCCTCGGTAAGGTCCTTGGCGGTGTCGATCGCGCGCCAGTAGGCGCCGTTGGGCAGCGGGAAACCTGCCAGGCGGCGTTCGCGCGCGAGGCGCGGGAAGGTGGTGCGCTCGTGGTCGCCGCGCTCCGGGAGCAGGGCGGCGAAGGCGGCGGAGAAGACGTACACGCCCGCGTTGATGAGGTACGGGGAGGGCGGCGACTCGATGAAGTCCAGGACGTGGCCGAACTCGTTGGTCTCCACGGCACCCCAGGGGATGCGCGGACGGGCCAGCGCCAGGGTGGCGGTCGCATCGCGCTCGTAGTGGAAGGCGGCCATGTCGCGCAGCGAGAAGCGGGTCCAGATGTCGCCGTTGGTGGCGTACCAGGGTTCCTCGGGGCGAGGGAGGGAGGCCGCCGCGTACTTCAGGCCGCCGCCGCGGCCCAGCGGCTCGGTCTCGACGACCGTGCGGACGCGGAGCGGGAGTTGGGCCTGCTCCAGCCAGTCCTGGAGGACCTCGGCGAGATGGCCGCAGGAGACGACGGCGTCGGTGACGCCCTCCTCCGCCAGCCAGGCGAGCTGATGGCCGATGATCGGGGTCCCGGTGCCGGGGATCTCGACCATCGGCTTGGGGCGGTCGTCGGTGTAGGGGCGAAGGCGCGAGCCCTGGCCGCCGGCGAGGACGACGGCCTGCGTGGGGCGCGGGTACAAGGCGGCTGTCATGGTGCGCAGCCTATGCGCCGGGAGTTCGGGCCGGGCTCGGGGAGCCCGGTGTGACGGGCGGGGCGGACGGGGGGCGAGCCGGGGGTGGCCCCGCGTTTCACTGGGCGGAGGTGACGCCGCTGGCGAAGGAGGTGTCGCAGACGGGCCGGGAATAGGCCTGGGCGCGGTGCGCGGCACCGTACTTGGCGACCGCGGCGCGGCCCAGTGCGCGCGCGATGGAGGCGCAGTGCTTGGCCAGCGAGGGGCGCTCGGTGGTCTCCTCCTGGAGGTGGGTCAGGGCGACGCCCGGGTTCTTCTCCTGGAGTTCGACCAGGAGGCGGTCGCGCAGGACGTCCTGCGGCGCGCGGGAGCCGGCCTTGGTGGAGGCGTCACCGGACGCGGCGGTGAGCATCTGCGACTCGGAGGCCGGAGAGGCCCACGGGACGCGGGTGACCGCGAGCGTGCCGGAGAGCACGAGGACGACGGGAAGGACGAAGGCGAGGGATCGGCCGATACGGCGGGCTGCTGAGTTCACGCACGCGATGGTAGCGAGGGGTGATGATTTGGCGACATTTAGTCATCAGATCGAGGGACGAAAGTCGCCCTGTGCGCGCTTGTGATGTTGACGTACAGGGGTCGAAAAGCCGGGTGTGCCGGGGTATTTGTCGACATGAACGAGGTGGTGGGGCTCTGTGTGCAGAGGTGGCGGGCGCTGCGTACGACTGCGGCGCCGGACCCGAAAGTCCGACGCCGCAGGGGGAGTTGGGGCCCGGGGTGAGGCGTGACGGGGGGCTGGGGCGACGGGGGTGGTGGCCCGCCGGGGGCCGCGGGGCGGCAGGTCACCCGTTGAGCCCAGCGGCCGGCCGCCCGACCGCTCTGCGGTGAGGCGCTCGCCCGTGGGGCCCGTGGTCAGTCGGTGAGGCGCTCGCCCGTGGAGGTGGAGAAGACGTGGGTCTCGCCCGGCCGCGGGACGACGTGCAGCTGCGCGCCCTTCTCCGGGACCTGGCGGCCGTTGACGCGTACGACCAGGTCCTTGACCTCGCCGCCGACCTCGGCGGTGCCGTAGACGTACCCGTCGGCGCCCAGCTCCTCGACGACGTTGACCGTGACGGCCAGGCCCGCCGGGGCGTCCGCGGTCTCCTTGGACAGGGACTTGGCGGCGCCGCCGTTCTGCTCGACGATGTCGAAGTGCTCGGGGCGCACGCCCACGGTGACGGTGCGGTCGCCCTTGTCGGCCGCGGTCGACAGCGCCTCGCGGTTCACCGGGACCACGCTGTTGCCGAACTTGACGCCGCCGTCGGTGATCGGCACCTCGACCAGGTTCATGGCGGGGGAGCCGATGAAGCCCGCGACGAAGAGGTTGGCCGGGCGGTCGTACATGTTGCGCGGCGAGTCGACCTGCTGGAGCAGGCCGTCCTTGAGGACCGCCACACGGTCGCCCATGGTCATGGCCTCGACCTGGTCGTGGGTGACGTACACGGTGGTGATGCCCAGGCGGCGCTGGAGGCCGGCGATCTGCGTACGGGTGGAGACGCGGAGCTTGGCGTCCAGGTTGGACAGCGGCTCGTCCATGAGGAAGACCTGCGGCTCACGCACGATCGCGCGGCCCATGGCCACGCGCTGGCGCTGACCGCCGGACAGCGCCTTGGGCTTGCGGCCCAGGTACTCGGTGAGGTCCAGGATCTTCGCCGCGTCCTCGACCTTCTGCCGGATCTCGGCCTTCGGCACGCCCGCGATCTTGAGTGCGAAGCCCATGTTGTCGGCGACGGACATGTGCGGGTAGAGCGCGTAGTTCTGGAACACCATGGCGATGTCCCGGTCCTTGGGCGGGAGGTGGGTGACATCGCGGTCGCCGATGCGGATGGCGCCCTCGTTGACGTCCTCCAGGCCCGCGAGCATGCGCAGGGAGGTGGACTTGCCGCAGCCGGAGGGGCCGACCAGGACGAGGAACTCGCCGTCCTCGATCTGGATGTCGAGCTTGTCGACGGCGGGCTTGTCGGAACCCGGGTAGACGCGGGTTGCCTGGTCGAACGTGACCGTAGCCATGGTGAGGTGTCCCTTCACCGGCAGGAACGTGCCGGACGATCCGAGTAGAGGGATTGGTGTAGTCCACTGCTGTGGACTGCCCGTGACGCTACCCGCGCGCGGGCCGGGTGTCAGTAGGGCGTAGGTCACGAAATGGCGGTGATGCGGGGCCGTGGCGGCGCGGCGCCGGGGTGCGTCACGACCGGTGACCGACCGTGGCCGCCGTCACTCCAACGGCCCAGCTGTCGTGGGTACGGGGGCGGGCGGCTGCGTAGGTTCGGTGGGGCGGCGGCGCGGTGGTCGCGCGGCGGGCGGGCGGCGGCGGTGGCCGTGCGGCGGTCGCGTGGTGGTGCGGTGGCCGCGTGACGGTCGCGCGGCGGTCGCGCGGCGGTCGTACGGGCGAGGTGAAGGAGACGGGCGGCATGAGACGGCGGATCGAAGTCCGGGGTGGTACCCGGCGATTGCTGGCGGCACTGGGCCTGCTGGCCGTACTGGGCGTACCGGCCGTGCTCGCCGCGCCCGGCGCCGCGGCGGCGAGCGCCTCGGGACATCTGCGCAGCCCCGCCGACGACCACTCCTGCCGCCGCGCGGGCGGCACCCCCGTGGTCCTGATGTCCATGATCGGCCCGGTGCACGAGTGCCAGGGCGGCCACTCCTGACCGGCCTCCCCCGCCCCCCGATACGCTCGTGAGCTGCGGAAACATAACCCTTGCGAGCCCGAACAAGGTATCCGCTAGGCTAGTTGCCGGATCGTATGGTCCGGTGCCTCCTTAGCTCAGCTGGCCAGAGCATCTGTCTTGTAAACAGAAGGTCGTCGGTTCGAACCCGACAGGGGGCTCTGCAGGCCGCAGCCCCCTCCTGGAATTCCGGGAGGGGGCTTTGTGCTGCCGTACCGCAGGGGAGCGCGGCAGTGATCTTGATCGGCTGGGGGGGCGGCAGGCCGGGCGGTCGGGGGTGGGCGGGCGTAGATTCGCCAGGAGTTGGCAGGGCTACTTCGAGGGCGGTGGTGAGTGTGGCGGGTGTGCAGATGACGGGTGAGGATTACGGGCTCAGGATGGAGCGGGCCGGCCGGGCGGCGGGAGAGGCCGGGCTGGGCGGGCTGGTGGTGATGCCGGGGCCGGATCTGGGGTGGCTGTGCGGGTACCGGGTGACCGCGGAGACGGAGCGGCTCACGGCGTTGGTGAT
Source organism: Streptomyces sp. UF-297 (assembly GCF_058245575.1). NCBI lineage: Bacteria > Bacillati > Actinomycetota > Actinomycetes > Kitasatosporales > Streptomycetaceae > Streptomyces > Streptomyces sp. UF-297. The sequence continues at coordinate 40,184 of NZ_JBSIBZ010000051.1, forward strand.
CACGCCGGGGGAGCGGCCGCGGCTGCTGGTGCCCGTACTGGAGGCGCCGGACGCGCGGCGGGCGGCCGGGGCCGGGGCGGTGGAGCTGGCCGGGTGGTCCGACGGCGAGGACCCGTACCGGGTGCTGGCCAAGTGGCTCGGGCAGCAGGGGCGTTACGGGATTTCTGACTCGGCGTGGGCGATGCACCTGCTGGGGCTCCAGCGGACGCTGCCGCAGACCTCCTACACCTCGCTGACCGAGGCGCTGCCGATGCTGCGCGCGGTCAAGGACGCGCACGAGGTGGAGCGGCTGGCGGCGGCCGGCGCGGCGGCGGACGCCACGTACGAGCAGATCCTGCAGGTGCGTTTCCGGGGCCGGCGGGAGTGCGACGTGGCGGCGGACCTGGCGCGGCTGCTGCGGGAGCACGGGCACAGCCAGGTGGACTTCACGATCGTGGGGTCCGGGCCCAACGGGGCCAACCCGCACCACGAGGCGGGCGAGCGGATCATCGAGCACGGCGACATGGTGGTGCTCGACTTCGGCGGCCTCAAGGACGGGTACGGGTCGGACACGACGCGTACCGTGCACGTGGGTGAGCCCAGCGCCGAGGAGCGCAAGGTGCACGACATCGTGCGCGAGGCGCAGCAGGCGGCGTTCGAGGCGGTACGGCCCGGGGTGGCGTGCCAGGAGATCGACCGGGTGGCGCGGAAGGTCATCAAGGCCGCGGGGTACGGGGAGTACTTCATCCACCGCACCGGGCACGGGATCGGCGTGACCACGCACGAGCCGCCGTACATGGTGGAGGGCGAGCATCTGCCGCTGGTGCCGGGGATGTGCTTCTCGATCGAGCCGGGGATCTATCTGCCGGGGCGGTTCGGGGTGCGGATCGAGGACATCGTGACGTGTACGGAGACGGGCGGGCGGCGGCTGAACAACACGGCGCGGGAGATGGGGATCGTGGAGTAGCGGGCCCCGCTGCGAAGGAAGAGGGGCGCCCCGCCGTACCCCTGTGACGGCGGGGCGCCCCTCAGGCGGTCTCAGGGGATGAGGACGACCTTGCCGATGGTGCCGCGGGTCTCCAGGGCGGTGTGCGCGGCGGCGGCCTCGGAGAGCGGGAAGCGCTGGACCGCCGGGGTGAGCCGGCCGGAGGTCCACTCGGCCATGGAGGCCTCCTCCAGGGTGCGCATCGGGTTGTCGCCGCCGGCCTTGGCCAGCATCGGCGGGCCGAGCACGGACTCGGAGGTGATGTTGCGCCGCTCCAGCTCGCCCTCGGCGAACTCGAGCGGGCCGCCCTCCTTGATGCCCTGGGAGGACCAGCCGAAGACGAGGTGGCGCCCGCCGTCGGCGAGCAGGTCCACGGCGGCGCGGCCGGCTTCGCCGCCTACGGAGTCGAAGACAATCGTGGCGCCTGTGGTCCTGGGGGCGGTGGTTGAGGTGCGCTCCTTGGCGCCTGTGGTCCTGGGGGCGGTGGCTGGGGTGCGCTCCTTGGCGCCTGTGGTCCCGAGGTCGGTGGCTGGGGTGCGCTCCTTGGCGCCCTGTGCGCTACGGGCGGTGAGGAACTCGCGTACCTGGGCGGGCCAGTTGTCGTCCTTGTAGTCGACGGCGAGGTCGGCGCCGAGCTTGTGTACGCGCTCCACCTTGGCGGGGCCGCCCGCCAGGCCGATGACGGTGGCGCCGACGTTCTTGGCGTGCTGGACGAGCAGCGAGCCGATGCCGCCCGCCGCCGCCGGGACGATGGCGATGTCCTCGGCGGTCAGGCCGGCGAAGAGCAGGATGCCCATGGTGGTGCGGCCGGTGCCGATCATGGCGACGGCCTCGGCCTCGTCCCGGCCGTCGGGGACGACGTGGAGCTTTTCGGCGTCGACGACGGCCAGTTCTGCGTAGCCGCCGGGGGCCATGCCCAGGTGGGCGACGACGCGGCGGCCCAGCCACGCGGGGTCCGTACCCTCGCCGAGCGCCTCGACCGTGCCCGCGACCTCGCGGCCGGGGACGGTGGGCAGCGTGGGGAGGGGGGCCGGGCCGCCCTGCATGCCCTCGCGCAGGGCGGTGTCCAGGAGGTGGACGCCGGCGGCGGTGACGGCGATACGGACCTGGCCGGGGCCGGGCAGGGGGTCTTCGGTCCGCTCGTAGGTCAGGTTCTCGGCGGGGCCGAAGGCGTGCAGCCGTATCGCGTGCATGGAGGACTCCTCGTGGCGGGGCTGTGTGGCGGGGCTGTGTGGCGGGGCCGTGCGGCCGGGTGGTGCTGGGTGCCCGGTGCTAGATCGCGGCCCGGCTCTGCCACTGTGCGACCTCAAGTTGAGTTGAGGTCAAGGGGGTCGAGGGGGATGTGTGGGCGAGGGCCAAAGTGGCGGCTTCCAGGGCGCTGTTGAAGGAGACCTCGCTCAGCAGCCCGGGGGCCGCCACCTGGTCGCCCGCCAGGTAGACGCCGTGGCCGCGGTCGATGGCGGGGCGGTCGCGCCAGGTGGTGCCGGGCAGGTCGACGGCGCCGGTGCGGTTGGTGGCCAGGGACTCGCGGCGCCAGGTGACGCGCTCGCGCCAGGCGGGGAAACCGGCGTCCAGGAGGCGTTCGGCGCGGGCGATGCCGTCGGCGCGCGTCTCGTGCGGCGCGATGCCGAACTGCCCCTGGAGCAGCTGCTCGCCCCGCGGGGCGAGGCCCGGGTCCTGCGCGGTGAAGCGCTCCAGCCAGCCGGAGGCGTCCAGGTCGGAGAGGGCGAACAGGTCGCCGCGGCGGGTGTGCAGGGCGAGGTCGAGCAGGGCCGTACGGGCTCCGCTCCAGGTCAGGGACTCGTCCTGGAGGAGGGCGCGGGCGGAGTCGAGGTGGGTGGCGACGATGACGGGGCCCTCGGCGGGCAGCGCGTCGACACGGGCGCCGGTCTCGATCCGTACGCCCAGGCGGCGGGCGTGCTCGGCCATGCGCGCGATCAGCTCGCCCCAGCCGCCGCGGAGGTAGTGGGCCTCCGGGGGCAGCGAGGTGGTGCGGCGCAGCACCTCCTGGGTGTAGGCGGCGGAGAGCAGGCCGGGGTCGTGGTGGAAGGTGGCGACGCCGGCGTAGTGGGCGGCGGCACGGGCGGCGGCCTCGCCCACCTGGGAGCCGGCCCAGGTACGGAAGTCCTGGTCGACGGGGGCGTTCTTGCGGCCGCGCAGCTTGAGGACGCCCAGCGGCGGGGTGCGGCGCAGGGTGCCGCCGTGGTGAAAGCGGATACGGCCGGCCTGGAGCAGGGGGAGCGGCGCGAGCGGTTCGAGGAGGCCGCGCTGCTTGAGCCAGGGCCAGTGGGGGCCGCGGTTGTAGAGGGCGTGTGGGCCTTCGTTGACGCGGTAGGGGGCGTCGGCGGTACGGGCGCGGCCGCCGAGGGTGCGGTGGGCCTCGTACAGGGTGACGGTGGCGCCCGCCTCGGCGGAGGTGATGGCCGCGGTCAGGCCCGCGAAGCCGCCGCCGATGACGGTGATGGGGGTGCGGTGGGTGGAGTTGGCGGTCATGGTGCGCGCCCCGATTCTTGGTTGCTGGTTGCTGGTTGCTGGTTGCTGGTTGCTGGTTGCTGGTTGCTGGTTGCTGTCGTGTCGGCTTGTTGCGCGGTGTCGTCTTCTTGGACGTCCGGGGTGGGCGCGGATGTGACATCGCGTTGTTTTCGCAGGTCAGGGCGGATTGTCAGTGGCGTGCTCCACGATGGGAGCAGAGCGGGGGCGTACGGGAACGGGCACGGCGGGCGCGGAGCGAGAGGCGGTGGGTCCCATGGCGGGGCGCGGCAAGGAGACGGTGCGGGCGGTACGGCGGCCGGAGGTGCGGCTGCCCGAGCTGCGGCCCTTCGACGGCGGTGCGCTGGAGTCCGAGGGGGACTACGACGGGCTTGAGTTCACCGACGGCGACTTCGCGGGGCAGTCGGCGTGGGGCGCCCGATTCCTGGACTGCGCGGTGCGGCGGTGCGCGCTGGACGAGACGGTGCTCAGCCGCGGCCGGTTCGTGGACAGCCTGCTGGAGAACGTGCGCGGGGTGGGCACGGACCTCTCGCAGGCGTCGCTACGCGACGTGGAGGTGGTGGACGCCCGGCTGGGCGGGACCCAGCTGCACAGCGCGGTGCTGGAGCGGGTGGTGGTGCGCGGCGGGAAGATCGACTTCGTGAATCTGCGCCAGGCCAAGCTGCGGGACGTCGCCTTCGAGGGGTGCGTACTGGTCGAGGCCGACTTCGCCGACGCGGTGCTGGAGCGGGTGACCTTCGACGGCTGCACGCTGGCGCGGGTGGACTTCAGCGGGGCGCGGATGAAGGACGTCGACCTGCGGGGGGCCGCCGGTCTGGACATCGCGCGCGGCATCGACCGGCTGGCGGGGGCGGTGATCAGCCCGGTGCAACTGATGGACCTGGCACCGGCGTTCGCGGCACAGGTGGGGGTGCGGGTGGAGTCGTGAGGTGACGCGAGGAGCGGCGGGGTGGGGGTGGGCGGGCCGGGGGGGAGGGGAGAAGAGCGGGGTAGTCCGGGCTAGGTACGGGGGAGGAGTGGGGCGGTCCGGGCCACGTGCGGGGAGGAGTGGGGCGGTCCGGGCTACGTGTGGGGGAAGGGCGGTGCAGGCCGGGCTAGGCACAGGGGAAGGGCGGGGCGGTCCGGGCCGCGTGCGGGGGAAGAGTGGGGCAGGTCGGTTCGCGTGTGGGGGAAGGGCGGTGCAGGCCGGGCTACGTGCGGGGGAAGCGCGCCTGGAGGTCCCACACCACCGGGTTGTCGGCGAGGCCCTCGTGCATATCGGTGAGGTCGGCGATCAGGTCGTGCAGGAAGTCGCGGGCCTCGCGGCGCAGCGCGGCGTGGTTGAAGGTGAGGGGGGCTTCGTCGGCCGGTGCCCAGTCGGCCGTGATGTCCACCCAGCCGAAGCGGCGCTCGAAGAGCATCCGGTCGGAGGACTCGGTGAAGTCCAGCTCCGCGTACTGCCGTTGGGCGGAGCGGTTGCCGCGCGGATCGCGGCCCAGCTGCTCGATGATGTCGCACAGCGCCCAGGCGAAGTCGAGCACCGGCACCCATCCCCAGGCTGTGGACAGCTCCCGGTCCTCCTTGGTGTCGGCGAGGTAGACATCGCCGCAGAAGAGGTCGTGGCGCAGGGTGCGGACGTCCGCGGTGCGGTAGTCCATCCGCGTCGGGTCCGGGAAGCGGGGGGAGAGCGAGTAGCCGAGGTCGATCACGTACTCGATGGTGTCATGTGATGGGGGCGGGGATGACTCGCGACGGGTGCTGCCGCCGGCCGGTGGATCACGGGGGCACGCGCCCGGACCTGCCCGGACCTGCCCGGACCCGCCCGGACCTGCCCGGATCCGTCTGGACCTGCCCGGACCCGCCCGGCCATGGGTGGGCCGGCCCGGGACCCGCCCGGCCATGGGTGGGCCGGCCCGGGACCCGGCAGGGCGCCGGGCGCAGGCGGGTCAGGAGCAGGAGGGTCAGGAGCGGGCGGAGAGGACGGCGAGGGCCCGGTCGAAGGCGGAGTCGCGGCGCTGGGCGAACTCCTCCTCGGTGAAGACCGGTTCCACGAGGTGGGGCGGGATGCCGGGGCCGTCGAAGGTGTGGCCCGAGCGGGTGCGGAACTCCTCGTTGGGCAGGCCGATCCGCCAGCCGTTGGGGAGCCGGCGCTCCATCACGTCCGAGAAGACGCCCTGGGTCGGCTGCCCGATGCGTACGGTCCGGCCGGGGCGCTCCATGAGGGCCTGGGTGAAGGTCTCCCCGGCGCTGACCGTCGAGCCGCCGGTCAGTACGGCTATGGGGCCGGTGTAGCGGGGAGTGCCCGGCGCCGGCTGGACGTACTGGGGCTGGGGGCGGGTGAAGCGGGTCGGGTCGGCCGGGTCGTTGCGGGCCCGCTTGGCGTAGGCGAAGTAGGGGTGGTCGGTCAGGCGGGCGGCGAGGCGCAGGCCGAGGGCGTCCGAGCCGCCGCCGTTGACCCGCAGGTCGATGATCAGGCCCTGGAGGCGGGCGGTGCGGCCGGGGGTGAGGATGGTGTCCAGCGCGCGGTCGAGCGCGGCGCGGTCGGCGGCGTAGGGGTTCTTCTCGGCGTCGGTGTAGCCGCTGAAGCCGGAGATGCGCAGATAGCCGCGGCCGCCGGGCAGGTCGGCGTAGCTGATCCGGCCGTCCGCGAACTCCTGGAGGGGGTTGTGCGCGCCGCCCAGGTCGCGCTGCTGGACGAAGGCCTTGACCCGCCGGTCCAGTTCCTCGCCCGGTACGACGGTGCCGGGGCGGACCTGGCCGAAGCGGAGGTCGGGGCGGCCGCCGTCGACGGTGACATGGGCGTCGTACAGCGGGGTGATCATCTCCCGCAGGACGGCGAACAGCTCGGCGTCGGTGGTGTGCTTGTCGATCTTGGAGCGGTAGCGGTCCCGGGCCGCCGACCAGTCGATGCCCTTGGCGGCGAAGAAGGGGTAGTTCTCCTGGAAGGTCTGCCAGAAGACGTCGAAGGCGGCGAGCTTGCCGCCGGCCGCCGGGCGGGTGCAGGAGCCGGGCAGCGCGGCCACCCGGCGCAGCTGCCGGTCGCCGGGCGAGCCGTCGTAGTGCAGCCGAGCGCGGTCGCCGGAGGCGCGCAGGACCAGGACGCTGCCGTCGCCGGTGGTGAAGCGGGTTGCCCCGGAGCCGCCGCCCGCGCGCCGCGCATAGTCGCCCTTCAGGCAGCTGACCGCGGTGGTCTGGTACTCCTGCAGGCGCCCGTGGCCCACCTTCAGCACGGTGCCGTAGCCGTCCATCTGCCATATGCCGTCCGCCGTCCGCCCGGCCCCGGCCTTCGCGGCCTGCGGATCGCGCGCGGCGGCGGGAGCGGCGGCGGCTCCCGGGGCGGCGGGCAGGCCCACGGTGACGGCCAGCAGCGCGGCCGCCGCCACGGCCTTGGCGAGCACGGGTGAGGCAGCGCCGGAAGAACGCCTGGAGTGCATGATCGTGCCTTCTCGGGAGGGGCGGACACGCCCTGGTCGGGCCGGTGGAGCCGACCGGAGCCCGTGGGCCCCGTCCGGTGATTCCATGCTCCTCGTCCGGGCCCGCCCAAGACATCCCGCTGGCCGGTCACTTGGGGGTGGGGATAACCCCCGCCCGCCCTGCGGCCCGGCCTGCCCCGCGACCGCGCACGCCCCGCGCCTCGCCCGCAGTGCCCCGAGCCCCCGCCCGGAGTGCCCCGCGCCTCGCCCGCAGTGCCCCGAGCCCCCGCCCGGAGTGCCCCGCACCTCGCCCGCAGTGCCTCGTACCCCTGCCCGCAGTGCCTCGTACCCCTGCCCGCAGTGCCTCGCGCCCCCGCCCGGAGTGCCTCGCGCCTCGCCCGCAGTGCCCCGCACCCCCGCCCGCAATGCCCCGCGCTCACGGCAGCGTCAGCACCCGCGGCCCCTCGTCCGTGACGGCGACGGTGTGCTCGAAGTGGGCGGCCCGGCTGCCGTCCGAGGTGCGCAGGGTCCAGCCGTCGGAGGCCTCGTAGAAGGCGTCCTTGCCGCCGGCCAGGAACATCGGCTCGATGGCGATGGTGAGCCCGTGCCGGAGCACGAAGCCGCGCCCGGGGCGGCCGTCGTTGGGGACCGCCGGGTCCTCGTGCATCTGCCGCCCGATGCCGTGTCCGCCGAAGCCGTCGGGGATGCCGTAGCCGGCGGCCCGTCCGACGCTGCCGATGGCGTGCGCGATGTCCCCTATACGGGCCCCGACCACGGCCGCCGCGATGCCCGCCTCCAGGGCCTGCCGGGTGGTGTCCATCAGCCGCTGGTCGGCGGGGCTCGGCGTACCGACGGTGAAGCTGGTGGCGGCGTCGCCCGCCCAGCCGTCGACGACCGCGCCGCAGTCGATGCTCACCAGGTCGCCGTCGCGCAGCCGGGAGGCGTCCGGGATGCCGTGCACGATCGCGTCGTTGACGGAGGCGCAGATGACGGCGGGGAAGGGGGTGGGGGCGAAGGAGGGCCGGTAGCCGAGGAAGGGGGAGGTGGCGCCCGCCTCCTTCAGGACCGTACGGGCCACCTCGTCCAGCTCCAGCAGCCGCACGCCGGGGGCGGCCGCGGCGCGCACCGCCGCGAGTGCGTCGGCGACGACCCGTCCCGCCACCCGCATCGCGTCCAGCGCCGTGTCCGTCTTGAGCTCGACCATCGTGGGGTCCTCCCGCGGTTCCAATTCTTATACCGGTATTTGTTTACCGGTATTAGTATCACGGGCATGGTGCGCACTCCACTGACCCCCTGGGAACGCGAGCGCGGCGAGCGGCTGGGCGCGATCCTGCGCGAGGCCCGCGGCCCCCGCAGCATGGTCGAGATCGCGGCCTCCGCCGGACTGTCGGCCGAGACGCTGCGCAAGATCGAGACGGGCCGGGCGCCGACCCCGGCCTTCTTCACCGTCGTGGCGCTGGCGGGCACGCTCGGGCTCTCGCTCGACGAGCTGGCCGTACTGGCCACGCCCGAGGAGGAGGAAGGGGCCGCGGCCGGGGGAGCGGCGGCCTGAGCGGACCGGGTCCCTGGGCGGGCAAGGCCCTTGAGCGGGCAGGCCCCTGGGCGGGCAAGGGCTTCGGCCGGGCAAGGTCCCTGAGCGGGCAGAGCCCCTGAGCGGACAGGGCCCCGGGACAACAGGGGCTCCGGACATGCCGAAGGGGCCGGTCCCCGCCGGGACCGGCCCCTCAGTGGCTCGTGCGCGCGCTGCAACCGCGCGCGTCAGGCCTGGACTCAGACGTTGACGCCGAAGTCCTGGGCGATGCCCACCAGGCCGGAGGCGTAGCCCTGGCCCACCGCGCGGAACTTCCACTCCGCGCCGTTGCGGTACAGCTCGCCGAAGACCATGGCGGTCTCGGTGGCGGCGTCCTCGGACAGGTCGTAGCGGGCGATCTCGGCGCCGCCGGCCTGGTTGAGGATGCGGATGAACGCGTTGCGGACCTGGCCGAAGTTCTGGCTGCGGTTCTCGGCGTCGTAGATCGAGACCGGGAAGACGATCTTGTCGATGTCGGCGGGCAGCGCGGCCAGGTTGACCTTGATCTGCTCGTCGTCGCCCTCGCCCTCGCCGGTGACGTTGTCACCGGTGTGCACGATGGACTGGTCCGGCGTGGCCTTGTTGTTGAAGAAGACGAAGTGCTGGTCGGAGAAGACCTTGCCGGCCGTGTTGACGGCGATGGCGCTGGCGTCCAGGTCGAAGTCCGTGCCCGTGGTGGTGCGGACGTCCCAGCCGAGGCCGACCGTGACGGCGGTCAGGCCCGGTGCCTCCTTGGTGAGCGAGACGTTGCCGCCCTTGGACAGGCTTACAGCCATGGGGATGTCCCTTTCCTCGTTGAATCGTCCGGGCTCCGTACTGCGGACGAAGCTACCGTCACCCAGCAGAACGCAAGCAGGGGACCGAGAGGTTCCAGGTCTCTTTACTTTCTTTGCTCAATCCTGATGCCGGGATCCGGCCACGCGCCGGGCATACGGCGGCGAGGAGAACCGGGCATACGGCGGCGAGGAGAACCGGAAACGCAGCAGCGAGGCGAACCGGACACACACCGGCGAAAAGAAGGTGACGCGCCCGCCCGAAAGGCGGGATCATGGGTGACATGTCCGGGCCCTATGTCATCCGCGGTTCGGTCGTTCTCCCCGAGGCCGAGCTGATGTGGCGATTCTCCCGGTCCTCGGGGCCGGGCGGCCAGCACGTCAACACCTCCGACAGCCAGGTCGAGTTGCGCTTCGACCTCGCCGCCACCCAAGCGCTCCCCGAGGTGTGGAAGGAGCGCGCGCTGGCGCGGCTGGCCGAGCGCGGCCGGCTCGTGGACGGCGGCGTGGTGTCCGTACGGGCCTCCGAGCACCGCTCCCAGTGGCGCAACCGCGAGACGGCCTCCGTACGCCTGGCCTCGCTGCTCGCCGAGGCGTCGGCGCCGCCGCCCAAGCCGCGCCGCAAGACGCGTATCCCGCGCGGCATCAACGAGCGGCGGCTGCGGGAGAAGAAGCAGCGCGGCGACACCAAGCGGGGCCGCTCGGGCCGCGACTGGCACTGACCCGCGCCGCTCCACCCCCGCTCACCGCCCCCCCGGGTCACTCCCCGCTCACCGCCCCCCGAATCACTCCCCGGTCACCGCCCCCGGATCACTCCCCGATCACCACCCCCGAATCCTTCCCGTACTCCCGCAGCGCCGCCCGCTCGGCGGCCAGGTCCGCGAGCGTCAGTCCGGGCATGACGGCGCTGACGTAGTCCTCCATGGCGGCCTCCCGGTCCACGATGTCCAGCGGCGCCCAGCGCTCGGCGACGGCGCGGCGCAGGCTCTCCGGCGGCAGTTCCAGGCCGGTGCGCTCCGCCGCCCGCGCCGCGAGATCCGGCTCGGTCAGACAGCGGTAGTCCAGCGAGCCGGGTTCGGGCGAGAGGACCTCGACGTCCAGGGAGGCGATGGCGCCCTTGCCCGCGTCGATCAGCTCGCGCATGGAGGCGACGTTGTCGGCGAGCAGCTGTGGCGTCATGCCCAGGTGGCCGATGACGAAGCCGACCTTGAGCAGCAGCCCGTGCTCCCTGGCCATCTGCATGGCCCGCACGTTGTGGTCGAACATCCGCTCGGCGCGGTGGGCGGGGTCGGCGTCCTTGGCCGGGGACAGCGGCTTGTTCATCGCCGAGAGCGAGACGGGCGAGCCGGCGTCCAGGCCGACCATGAGCTGGCGGATGCCCAGGCGGCGCAGCGTGTCGGCGTGCCGCGGGCTGGAGAGGCCGTCGGCGCGCGCGTACCCCACCAGCACGGGGCGCTCGGCCTCCGGCAGCGCGGACCACCACGCGGGGGTCTGATCCAGCATCCTGCGCAGGAACGGGCCGAAGGTGAGCGGGAGTTCGTCGGCGGTCAGATAGAGGTAGTCGTAGCCGCCGCGGGTGGCGGATTCGATGAGCCGCCAGGCGGCGGCGGGGCTGTCCACGGTGTTCTTCCACAGCCCGCCGAACTGGATCGAGCAGAACGAACAGGCGTCGTTGCGGCTGAACTTGATGCAGCCGCGGCCGATCTCGACGGGCATCCCGGCGTGCAGTTCGACGCCGAGCAGCTCGTGTAATCGGGGCGCGACGCGGGTGCGGAAGTTCTTCTCGTACGGCGTGCTGTGGTCGAAGGCGGCGTCGACCAGGCCGTGCAGGTGCCGGGTGAAGACGGGCTCGGGCCGCTGCGGTACGCGCACCGTGCGCCCCTCGCGCCACACGACCAGCCCCGGGTACGCCTCCGGGCCGCGCACGGCGCCCCGGTGCAGATCGGCGATCAGGTCACGGAAGGGGCCGATGACCTCGTTGCCCACGAACCCGTAGTCGATGCAGGAGTGACGGCGCCGCATGCACGGTTCGGTCAGCGCGGTGAAGTGGTCGTTGCCCACCACCGTGGCGATCTGCGGCCGGACGGCCTTGGCGTGCGCGAGCAGCGCGACGGCGGCCTCGTACGTCGCGGTCAGCGTGCTGGCGCACACGGCCAGCAGTTCGCCGGCGTGGGTGTCGATGTAGTCCAGGACCGTCGGCCAGGGCACGACGGTCCCGTCCAGATAGACGGGGGTGACGCCCGGTATGTCCGCCAGGGCGGAGGCGAGGGTGAGTACGCCCAGGCTGGGGAAGTTGGACCAGTCGGTGTGGTCCTCGGGCCGGGTGACCGTACAAGTGGCGCCGTCCAGAACGGTGTTGGAATTGGGCGGATTGATGATCAGCACCTTGGACACGTACGTCTCCTTGGTAGACGAGACGGTTCAAGTCGGTACTTCCGTACGTCCATACTGCGCGGGGAAACCGGACGGGGAGGGGTTCTCGTGGTCGTACTGCTGGGGCTGTGCTCGAGCGTCCTGTGGGGCGCCGCCGACTTCGTGGGCGGCAGGCTCTCGCGCCGGCTCCCCGCCTACGCGGTGATCTTCGTGGCGCAGTCGGCGGCGCTGGCCGGTACGGCGGTGCTGGTGGCCGCGGGCCTGCCCGCCGCGCCGGACGTGCCGGGGCTGGCGTGGGGCGCGGTGGCCGGGGCCGCCGGTGTGGTGGCCCTCGGCGCCTTCTACCGGGCGCTGGCGATCGGGCGGATGGGGCTGGTCGCGCCGATCGCGGCCACGTCTGTCGCCGTACCGGTCCTGGTCGGCGTGGTCCAGGGGCAGGCGCCCCCGCTGCTGCAGTGCGGCGGGCTGGCGCTGGCGGCGGTCGGCACCTGCGTCGCGGTGGGCCCCGAGCTGAACTCGGGGCCGCGCGCCGGAGCGGCCCGGTCGGTGGGGCTGGCGCTGCTGGCGGCGGCCGGGTTCGGGGTGGTGCTGGTCGGTATCGCGCTGGGCAGCCGGACCTCGGTGCCGCAGACGCTGCTGGGGCAGCGCACCGCCTATGTCGTCCTGGTCGGTGTGATCCTGCTGGTCATGGCGCGCGCCCGGCGCGGGAAGGAGCCGTCCGTGGAGGGCGAGGGCGGCGGCTGGACCCCCGCCCGGCTCGCCGCTGCCGTAGTGGTCGGCCTGGGCGACATGGTCGCCAACCTCCTGTACGCGCACACCACCCGCTCCGATCTGCTGCCGGTGGTCGCCGTCCTGGCCTCGCTCTATCCGGTCGTCACCGTCGTCCTCGCCGGGCTGATCGACAAGGAGCGGCTGCGGCGGCTGCAGCTGACCGGCGTGGTGGCCACGTTCATCGGCGTGGCGCTGATCGGCGCGCAGTAGTACCCCGCCGCCTCGGGGGAGATCCTCGCCATGGCCCCCACCGGCGCGCGCCGAACGGCCCACGCCCCGTACGCACCCGCCGCGCGCCGCCTACTTCAACTGCCGGTACCGGCCCCGGAAGTACGTCAGCGGGCCGCCCTCCGCGCTCGGTGCCGAGGCGGTCAGCACCCGGCCGATGACCAGGGTGTGGTCCCCGGCGACCACGCGCTGCTCGGTGCGGCACTCCAGGGTCGCCAGGGCGCCGCCCGCCAGCGGCGCGCCCGATTCTTCCCCCCGTACATAGGGGATGTCCTCGAAGAGCAGGCGGTCGCTGATGCGGCCCTTCATGGCGAAGCGTCCCGCGATGTGCCGCTGGCTCTCGGAGAGGATCGAGGCGGCCCACAGCGGCTGCCGCTCAAGAATGTCGTCCATCCGCGAGTCGTTGCGAACGCTCACCATCACCAGTGGGGGGTCCAGGGAGACGGACAGGAACGCGGTGGCCGTCATGCCGGCGTCCTCACCGCGCGGGCCGTCCTCGGCGTCATGGGCGGTGATCAGTACTACACCGGCGGCAAGTCGGGACAGGGCGGCGCGGAAATCGTCGTCACTCACCCCATCAGGATGGGGGACGATGCGGTCGGTGACGGCGCCGGTGGCATCGGGGGCGGTGGTGGGGGCGGGGCCGGTGGAGCTTTTCGTGAACACGCCATGAACGCTAGCCGCGTCCGCGGGGCCGCGCATCGGCCCCGGGGACCAGGTGCGCCCTAGGTCTGACGGCCGAGCGGCGCTCGTTCTCGAATTTGCGTTCAGGAATTGTAGAAGCGCTCCCCACCAAGATCATCAACTGCCCATCACCCGCTGTGACTTGAGTCACAGCAGCCAGTAATTGTTGACCCTGTGTACCGAGTGAACAGCTCACTGTGATTCAGTGGCCGTGACACCACAGCAAGAGCGCCGACAAGAAATCCTGGAGTTGCTGTCGAGGTCTCGGGGAGAGCGAGCGATGGAGACCGAGTCGGAGCCATACGTCCGTCTTGCGACCCTGCGGCAGCTGCACCAAGTGGTCGCCGACCTGAACACCGCACGCAGCCTTGCGGACACCCTGCAGACCGTCGCCGACGGCGCGATCGCCGGGCTCGGCTATGAGCTCGCCGCGGTCAACCTCGTACGCCCCGACGGCGACCTCGTCGTCGCCGCCGTCGCCGGAAGCGCGGGCGCCGAGGCGCTGATGGCCGGGCGGGTCGGCTCCCGCTCCTCCTGGGAGCGCCGGCTGAGCATGGGCGACCGCTGGGGCGACCTGCGCTTCATCCCGTACACCGAGGGCTGGGTGCTGGACGACGACGACGTCCCGCAGTGGCACACCGCCGGGCCAGCGCCGCGCTTCCCCGACGAGTGGCACCCCATGGACCGCCTCTTCGCGCCCATGTACGCCGCCGCGTCCGGCGGCGGCGAACTGCTCGGCGTGATCTCCGTGGACAAGCCCCGCAACGGCCGCCGCCCCGGCGCCTGGGGCCAGGAAGCCCTGCAGATGTACGCCTTCCAGGCCGCCATCGCCATCAGCAACGCCCGCCTGCGCGCCAACATGCAGCGCGCCCTGGTGCGCCTGGAGCGCGAGCAGCAGGCCCTGCGCGCCAGCGAGGAGTCCTTCCGCCAGGCCTTCGAGTACGCGCCCAGCGGCATGGCGATAGCCGAGATGGGCGGCGACCAGCACGGCCGGCTGCTGCGCACCAACGACGCGCTGTGCCGCCTGCTGGGCCGCCCCGCCTCCGTGATGCGCCGCTACTCCTTCTCCGACCTCGTCCACCCCGAGGACATCGGTACGCTCCTGCGCACCTCCGCCGAGGGCGGCCGGGCCGAGCTGCGCCTGGCCCGCCGCGACGGCTCCTACGTCTGGGTCTCGCTGCGCAACTCCGTCGTCGCCGACACCGCCGACGGGCCCCGCTTCCTGCTCACCCACGTCGAGGACATCGAGGAGCGCAAGCGCCACGAGCTCCAGCTCGCGCACCGCGCCAGCCACGACTCGCTGACCGGCCTGCCCAACAGCGCCGAGCTGCGGGCCCGCCTCAGCGCCCGGCTGTGCTCGCGCCCGCCCGGCTCGGACGCCGACGCCTACGCCTCCGCCGCCTCCACGGCCGCCGCCCAGGCGCACGGCTACGGCCCCGAGGGCCCCGAGCCCTTCGACTCCTACGAAGGCGGCGCGGTGGGCCCCTACGACCACCACGTGCACACCGTCGCGCCCAGCGAGGGCCCCGAGGACGACGGCACCAAGGGCCTGGCGGTCCTCTTCTGCGACCTGGACGGCTTCAAGTCGATCAACGACCGTTTCGGGCACCACACCGGCGACGCCGTGCTGATCGAGGTCGCCCGGCGGCTGACCAACGGCGTGCGCGACGGGGACACCGTCGCCCGGCTCGGCGGCGACGAGTTCGTGGTGCTGGCCGACGGGCTGGGCAAGGCCGACGCCCAGGACCTGGCCGTACGCCTGCGCAACGCGATCATTCCGCCGATCCGGGTCGACGGGCGGGCGGTCCGCGTCGGCGCCAGCTTCGGCATCGGCTGGGCGAGCTGCGGCATGTCGGCCGAGGAGGTCCTGCAGTCCGCGGACCAGCGGATGTACGTGGAAAAGCGCTCCCGCGCCAAGGCGAACCGGCGCGCGGGCTGACCTGCGGCTGCGCCGTTCGTCTCCCCTTTCTGTAGCGATTCTGTAGCGGTCCGGGGTCGGCGTGCCGTAGCCCGAAAGGGGTAGGCTGCGCCGATGCGGCGGGGCGCCGCCGGGGGCCTGAAGACCGGAACACAGGTCAGCACGAACGACTCGCACGACTTGCACAGACCGCTGGGAGTGACACGCAATGACGGCCGGCAACAACGGCGCGGACACACCGGAGAACGACGACCCGTTCGCGTACCTCTACCGCTCGGAGGGCGGCGAGGGCAGCGCACAGGGGTCGCCGGGCGCCGGCGCGCAGCAGCCGCGCCAGCCGGGTGTGCCGCGCACCTCCTACAACCACGTGCGCGCCGTCGGTGAGCGCCAGTACGGCGGCGCGCAGCCGCCGCAGCAGCAGAACGCCCACTACGCCGCGCCGGAGACCTTCCAGGGCCAGGGCGGCGGCGACCGCACCCGCCCCGTCCCCACGCCCGCCCCCCAGGCCCCCCGCCGCAACCACAAGGGCCTGCTCATCGGCGCCGTGGCGGTCGTCCTGGTCGTCTGCGCCGGCATCGGCGTGGCCATCTTCACCAACTCCAACGACACCAAGACCCCCGAGGCCAAGCCCGAGCCCTCCACCAGCACCGAGAACAAGCCCAGCAACAGCCCGTCGACCAAGCCGTCGCCGAACGCGCCGCTGCCCAAGCAGGACGCCGCCGCACTGCAGCTGAGCCCGGACGCGAGCACGGATACGGCCGTGAAGGGGGCGAAGGCTTCCAATGGTGCGTATGTGTCGCTCAACAAGGTTGGTGCGGCGGCCACTTGGTCCGTGGATGTGCCCAAGGCGGGGGCGTACACGCTGCTCGTCGCCTACGGCGTACCGGGCAAGGACGCCAAGACCTCGCTCACGGTCAACGACGGGAAGCCCGACGAGATCAACATGGCGAACTTCTCCAAGCAGCCCGAGGGCGACTGGGAGAAGGGCTGGCAGAACACGTGGCGGTGGATAAACCTCAACAAGGGGACCAACACCATCAAGATCTCCTGCGAGCAGGGCAACCAGTGCGAGGTCAACCTCGACCAGGTCTCGCTCAAGAGCGGCCACGTCAGGCGCTAAGGCGCATGCGGCAGTTCGCTGACCTCTATCCGCCCCAGTAGCTCCTCGTACGTCTCGCGGTGGAATTCGCCTGCGGACGGGGCGCGGACGGTGGCGGTGGAGAGGGCCACGGCGCGGGTGAGGCGGGCCGGCCAGGGGAGGTCGTCGACCAGGCCGGACAGCAGGCCCGCCACCGCTGAGTCGCCGGCGCCGGTGGGGTTGCCGGTGACGGGGGCCGGTGGACAGGCCTGCCAGGCGCCGTTGGCGGTGACGGCGAGCATGCCCTCGGGGCCCAGCGAGGCGGCCACCGCGTGGGCGCCGCGGCGGCGGGCGTCGCGGGCCGCGCGCAGCGGTTCGGTGCTGCCGGTCAGCGCCGCCAGTTCGTCGGCGTTGGGCTTGGCGAGGTCGGGGCGGGCGGCCAGGCCGCGGCGCAAGGGTTCGCCGCTGGTGTCCAGGAGTACGGGGACGCCCGCCGTATGGGCGGCGCGGGTCAGACGGGCGTAGACGTCCACGGGAACGCCCGGCGGGAGGCTGCCGCACAGGGCCACCGCCCGCGCCCGGCCCAGGAGTTCGCGGTAGGTGGAAAGGAAGGCCGACCACTCGGCGGGGGTGACGGTCGGGCCGGGTTCGTTGAGCTGGGTGGTGTCGCCGGTGGAGGCGTCCACGACGGCCACGGTGCGCCGGGTGGCGCCGCCGATGGGCACCAGCGCGTCGGTCACCCCCATCCCGCCCGCCTCCTCGGCCTCCTGCCTCTCGTGTGCGAGCAGGGCGCGCAGCGCGTCGCCGGTGCCGCCGCCGGCGAATCCGGTGGCCATGGCCTCGTACCCGAGGGCGGCCAGGACGCGGGCGACGTTCAGGCCCTTGCCGCCGGGCCGCTCACGGACTTCGGTGACGCGGTGGGTGCCGTGCGGCTGGAGCCGGGGCACGCGGTAGGTGATGTCGAGGGCGGCGTTGAGCGTGACCGTGAGGATCATTGCTTCCCCCTCCCGGGCGGCGGCCGGGCGGCCGGGGGCCGGTCGCCGGGGCCGAACGGCCGCGTACGGACCGCCGCGAACGGGCGGTGTACGGGCACTGGACGGACAACTGCGCGAGCACGTACACGAGCGAGTGCGCGAGCGATCATGCCATTGCGAACGGCGGTTGGCCCAGACCCTGGGCCAACCGCCGTTCGGCGAAAGGGGACAAAGAAGGGGACAAAGGGAGCATGCGGCCGGGCCGCTCCGGTGGCGCGGCCCGGCGGCGCGGCTCAGGCCTGCGGCGGCCGGACCACCCACTCGCCCTTGCGCATCACACCGACCAGGTCGTAGCCGCCGTCCAGCACGACCAGGTCCGCGTCCTTGCCCGTCTCCAGGGAGCCGACGCGGTCCTGGATGCCCAGCAGCCGGGCCGGGTTGGCCGACAGGACCTGCACGGCCTGCTCGACGGAGATCCCGTCGACGGTCAGGGCGCGCTTGAAGGCGCGGTCCAGGGTCAGGGTGGAGCCGGCGATGGCACCGGCGGTCGGGCCGCTCGCGATCCGGGCCACGCCCTCCTTGACCTCGACCTCCATGGGACCCAGCGGGTACATGCCGTCGTTCATGCCGGCCGCGCCCATCGCGTCGGTGATGAAGGCGACGCGCTCGGCGCCCGCGCTGCGGAAGGCCAGCTCCAGTACGGAGGGGTGCAGATGCGTACCGTCGTTGATCAGCTCGACGGTGATCCGCTCGTCCTCCAGGAGGGCGGGGATGGGGCCGGGCGCGCGGTGGCCCAGCGCGGGCATCGCGTTGAAGAGGTGGGTGGCGACGGTGGCGCCCGCGTCGATGGCCTGGCGGGTGGCGTCGTACGCGGAGTCGGTGTGGCCGATGGCGGCGATCACCCCGGCGTCGGCCAGCAGGCGTACGGACTCCAGGCCGCCGGGGAGCTCCGGCGCCAGCGTCACCATCTTGGCGGCACCGCGCGCGGCGTCGACGAGCTTGCGCACATCGGCCGGGTCGGGGTCGCGCAGCAGCTCGGGCTGGTGCGCGCCGCAGCGGTGCGGGGAGATGAAGGGGCCCTCGAAGTGGATGCCCGCCAGCTCGCCCTGCTCGACCAGTTCGGACAGGACCGCGGCCTGCCGGGCCAGGTCGTCCAGGTCGCCGGTGACGGTCGAGGCGACGGTCGAGGTGGTGCCGTGGTGGCGGTGGGTCTCCACTACGGTCAGGCACTGCTCGGGGTCGGCGGAGGAGAAGGAGCCGCCGCCACCGCCGTGCACATGGATGTCGACGAAGCCGGGCACGATCAGATGGCCGGTCAGATCGAGCGTGGCGGCCTCCTGCGGCCGGTCCGCGGCGATACGGGAGCCCTCGACGGTGATCCGGCCGCCCTCCACGACGCCGCCCGGCAGCGCCACGCGGGCACCGGTCAGCACGGTCCGTCCAGGGCGCGGGGGCTGTCCCCCGGATTGTTGCGCTGCCATCAGGCGATTACCTCCGTGGAGAGAAGATCCCAGGCGAGCAGTCCTGCGCCCAGGCAGCCGGCGGCGTCCCCGAGCGCCGCCGGAACGATCAGGGGGAGACGCTGGAACGTAACGCGCTCGCGGACCGCTTCCCGCAGAGGCGCGAACAGCGTGTCGCCCGCCTCGGCGAGGCCGCCGCCGATGATCAGGGTGTGCGGGTCGAGCAGGGTCAGCCCGGTCACCAGCCCGTCGGCGAGAGCGGCGACGGCCTCGCGCCAGACGGCCAGCGCGCGCGGGTCGCCGGACTCCACGGCCTTGGCGGCGTCCGCCGCGGTGGCCTCCGGGTCCCCGCAGGCGGCGGCCCAGGCGCGGCCCACCGCGGCGGCCGAGGCCAGCGTCTCCAGGCAGCCGCGCTGTCCGCAGCCGCACTCGCGGCCGCCGGGCCGTACGACGATGTGGCCGATCTCGCCCGCGCTGCCGTGCGCGCCCGCCTCGATGCGGCCCCGGATGCCGATGGCGCCCGCGATGCCGGTGCCCAGGGGGACGAACAGGAAGCGGTCGGCGCCGCGTCCCGCGCCGATACGGCCCTCGGCCAGGCCTCCGGTGCGTACGTCGTGGCCCAGGGCGACCGGTACGCCGCCCAGGCGCTCGGAGAGCAGGGCGCGCATGGGGATGTCGCGCCAGCCGAGGTTGGCGGAGTAGACGGCGATGCCGCCGGCCTCGTCGACGATGCCGGGGACGGCGACGCCGGCCGCCGCCGCGGGGGAGCCGAACCGCTCGGTCCCCACGGCGCGCAGCTCGGCCGCGAAGTCGAGGATCGAGGCGATGACGGCCTCTGGTCCGCGCTCGCGGCCGGTGGCCCGCCGGGCTTCGTACAAGAGGGTGCCGTCCGCCCCGACCAGGGCGGCCTTCATTCCGGTGCCGCCCACATCCAGGGCGATGACGTGTCTCACGGGGACAGTTTCGCGCGAGGTGCCCTGAAAGGTCTAGTCCACTGTGTTTCCGGTACGGAAAGGCGGCGCCGCCCCCGCCCGCTTCGCGGGCCCATCCGGAGCTTGCCCGCAGCCGCCGTGACCTGCGCTTCGGCGGGGTGATACGGAAGCGATACCGGGGCCGGTGTGGACCTCGCAGCGGCGGTCGGGGAGACTCGCAGTTCATGCCGGTCACGATCGGTCCGGCGATGGCCTGGGGACATCCCCGGCAAGCATGGAACATTCAGGACAAAGGGCGGTAATGGCAGTGCAGCGGCGGTACTTGAGCCTGGCAGCAGCGGGACTCTCCACGGCCATGGCGCTGTCCCTGACCGCCTGCGGCAGCGGCAGTGGCAGCGGTGACCAGGTCACGCTCAAGCTCGTCGCGGCCAACTACGGCGACAGCGACGCCAACTCCTCCAAGCACTTCTGGTCCAAGCTCGTCAGCGACTTCGAGGCCAAGAACAGCGGGATCAAGGTCGACGTCGAGGTCTACAACTGGACCGAGGTCGACAAAAAGGTCGAGGACATGGTCAAGGCCGGCAACGCCCCGGACATGGCCCAGATCGGCGCGTACGCCGACTACGCCGCCGAGGGCAAGCTCTACAGCGCCGACCAGGTCCTCTCCATCCCCGTACAGGCCGACTTCACCACCTCCATGGCGGAGGCCGGGGAGTACAACCGCATCCAGTACGGCATGCCCTTCGGCGCCAGCACGCGGCGCCTGTTCTACAACAAGAAGCTCTTCGCCGAGGCCGGGATCGCCGACGGCCCGCAGAGCTGGGCCGACATCGCCAAGGACGCCGCCCTGCTGAAGGCCAAGGGCGTCAAGATGCCCTACGCGCTGCCGCTGGGCCCGGAGGAGACCCAGGCCGAGACCATGATGTGGCTGCTCAGCGGGGGCGGCGGCTACACCGACAGCATCGGCAAGTACACGATCGACTCCCCCGAGAACGTCAAGACCTTCACCTGGCTCAAGAAGGAGCTGGTCGGCAAGGGCCTGACCGGCACCGACCCGGCCAAGCTCGACCGCCAGAAGGCCTTCGACGCCTTCTCCAACGGCGAGGTCGGCATGCTCAACGGCCACCCCACCCTCATGCGCCAGGTCGAGGCCAAGGGCGTGGACTACGGCACCGTCGACCTGCCCGGCGTCAACGGCAAGTCCAAGACCACCATGGGCGTCGCCGACTGGATGATGGCCTTCAAGCAGAACGGCAACCGCGCCCCCATCGGCAAGTTCCTCGACTTCGTCTACAGCAAGAAGAACGTCGTGAAGTTCTCCGGCGACTACGGCCTGCTGCCGGTGACCGTCTCCGCCTCCCAGGCGATGCTCGCCGACGACAAGTACAAGAAGCTGCACAGCTTCCTGCGCCAGCTGCCCACCGCCGAGTTCTACCCGGCCGACAAGACCTCCTGGCCGCTGGTCAGCAAGACGCTCAAGGCGAAGATCGGGTCGACGGTCAAGCCCAACGGCAACCCGGCGGGTGTGCTCAGCGACATCCAGAACACCGCCGACGAGGCGGACAGCGCCGCCAAGTGACACGCGCACTCAGCGGCGCCGGGCCCCGCCGTACGCCTCGCGGACGCGCCGGGGCCGCGCTTATCGTGGGGGCGTGATGACGGGCGGCACCACGGGCGAGGGCGGCGGCATAGGGCCGCTGTCCGCCCAGGACGAGGCGGTGCTCGCCGTCGAGCGCCGCTCCTGGCCCGGCCCCGGCGCCAAGGAGCGCGCCATCCGCGAGCGCCTGGGTCTTTCGCCGACGCGCTACTACCAGCTGCTGAACGCCCTGCTGGACGACCCGCGGGCGCTCGCCCACGACCCGGTCACCGTCAACCGGCTGCGCCGCGTACGCGACGCCCGGCGGCAGCGGCGCTGAGGGGCCGCTCGCCCTTACGTGACGCATGCTTTCGTACACCGGGCGCATGCCCATGCTTCGCCGGTAGGGTCGAGCGCATGGGCAGCCCCCCGAAACCCTTGCCGACGCCTGCCACGCCCGCCGGCCGCGACGGCCTCGCCGCGCTGCTGGCCCGGCCCGAACGCGCCGTGGTCGCCCTCGACTTCGACGGCACGCTCGCCGAGATCGTCCCCGACCCCGAGAAGGCCCGCGCCCACCCCGGCGCCGTCGCCGCCCTCGCCCGCCTCGCGCCGCACGTGGCCTCCGTCGTGGTCGTCACCGGCCGCCCGGCCGGGGTCGCGGTCCGCCTCGGCGGCTTCGCGGGCGTGCCGGGCCTGGAACACCTCGTCGTCCTCGGGCATTACGGGGCCGAGCGCTGGGACGCGGTCAGCCAGACCGTACGCGCCCCCGCGCCGCACCCCGGCGTCGCCGCCGTACAGGCCGAACTCCCCGGCGTACTGGACAATTCCGGGTCCTGGCACGGCACATGGGTGGAGGACAAGGGCCGCTCCATCGCCGTGCACACCCGCCGCGCCCAGGACCCGCAGGCCGCCTTCGACCGGCTGCGCGCGCCGCTGTACGAGCTCGCCGAGCGGCACGGGCTGATCGTCGAACCGGGCCGCCTCGTCCTGGAACTGCGGCCCCCCGGCATGGACAAGGGCGTCGCGCTGGCCGACTACGTCCGCGAGAGCGGCGCCGCCTGCGTCCTGTACGCGGGCGACGACCTCGGCGATCTGGCCGCCTTCGCCGCCGTGGACAAGCTGCGCTCGGACGGGCTCGGCGGGGTGCTGGTGTGCAGCGGCAGCGCGGAGGTGGCCGAACTGGCCGACCGCGCCGACCTGGTGGTCGACGGGCCGGCCGGTGTCGTCGGACTGCTGGACGGCCTCGCCGGGCGGCTCACGCCCGCCGGCTGAGCCGCGCCGGCCGCCTCACTTCCCCTTGACCGACCCCCGCGGCGGCTTCTTGCCCTTGCCCCCCTTGGGCGGCTTGGCCCCGCTGCCGTCACTGTCGGGGTCGGCCCGCAGGCCCAGTACGGTCAGCGCCGTCGTCCAGTCGTGCGCGATCGCCCACTGGGCGTCCGCCAGCGTCGTCTGGCCCTTGCAGACCGCGGAGTTCAGGCGCGCCTCCACCGCGCCCTTGGGGTCGCGCGGGCCCTGCGCGGCGGGCGGCTGCACCCACAGGTTGCGCGCATCGTTGGGGTCGCCGCCCAGCTCCAGGCCGATGAGGTGGTCGTACCCGGCGGCGTCCAGCTCCCCCTTGAAGGCGTACGAGGCGGCGTTGGCGCTCTTCTCGCGGGCCAGGATGTCCGCGGGCGGGCGGATGCTCTGGGCGTACCCGGCCTTGCAGATGGTCTCCCGCACCGTCTGGCGGGTGACCTTCGGGTTGGTGCTGCCCGGCGTGCACGTGGGGTCGGGCAGCGGCTGCTTGTCGGTGCTGTCGCGGTAGCGGCAGCTGCCCGCCGCCGGCTGCTTCTGCACGGTGTACGGGGACTGCGGGCCCGGGCCGGCGGCTATGGTGCCGTCGCCCGGCGAGCCGCCCGGCGCGTTGCCCGGTGAGGACGCGCCCGGTGACGTACCCGGGGCGCCGGAGGAGGAGCCGGGGCCCGGAGCGGGCGCCGAGCCGCCGGGGGAGCCGTTCGGGGAGCCGCTGCGGGAGGCGGAGGGGGAGTCGGTGTCTGCGGCGGAGTCTGAGTCGGAGGAACAGCCGGCGATCGCCGTCACCAGGGTCACGGCCACGGCCGCGGCAAGTGCGGCCGTACGAACGGAAGTTGCCATATGTCCAGCTCTACCGTGTTCGCCCGGTGCATGACAGGGCGCACATCGCTTCCCGGGGGGCCGCGCGGAATCACTCCCCCAGCGCGCGCAGCTGCTCCAGGAACCACTGGGCCGGCGGCAGCGCGGTGGCGGCCGCGGCCAGGCGCTTGGTGCGCTCGGCGCGGTCGGAACCGTCCATCGTCAGGGCCTCGTGCAGCGCCTCGGCGGTGCCCGAGACATCGAACGGATTGACGGCGATCGCGTCCTCGCGCAGTTCCTCGTACGCGCCCGCCTCCCGGGACAGGACCAGGGCGCACCCCTCGTCGGAGACCACCGGGATCTCCTTGGCGACCAGGTTCATGCCGTCCCTGACCGGGTTGACCAGCGCCACGTCCGCCAGGCGGTAGGCGGCCAGCGAGCGCGCGAAGTCGTCCTTGACGTGCAGCACGACCGGCTGCCAGGACGGCGTGCCGAACTCGGCGTTGATCGCCTCGGCCTGCCGCGCGACCTCGGCGGTGTAGTCGCGGTAGACGGCGAGGTCCTGGCGCGAGGGGTAGGCGAACGCGATGTGCACGACGCGCTCGCGCCACTCGGGGCGTTCGGTCAGCAGCTCGCGGTAGGCCAGCAGCCCGCGCACGATGTTCTTGGACAGCTCGGTGCGGTCCACCCGCACGATCGCCTTGCGGTCCGCGCCGCCGATCTGCTCGCGCAGCGCCGCCATCCGCTCGGCCACGTCCGGGCGGTGCGCCCGCTCGCGCAGGAACTCCGCGTCCGCGCCCAGCCCGTGCACCCCGACCTCGGTGCTGCGGCCGCTGCCGGTGTGCACCAGGGCGTGGCGCCGCTCGCCGCCGGGCCGGGCCGGCGTCATCTCCTCGGGGAGTACGGAGGCGACGCAGCCCATGAACTCCTGCGCCCACCGCTCGGTCAGGAACGCGACCCGGTCGGCGCCGAGCATGCCCCGCAGCAACTGCCGCGCGATGTCGTCGGGCAGCACCGAGAAGTACTGCGGCGGCGCCCACGGCGTGTGCGAGAAGTGCCCGATGCGCAGATCCGGACGGCGCTCGCGCAGCATCCCCGGCACCAGGGCCAGGTGGTAGTCCTGGACGAGCACCGCCGCACCGGGCGCCGCCTGCTGGGCGAGCGCGTCGGCGAAGGCCGCGTTGTAGGCCTCGTACGCCGCCCACTGCGCACGGAAGTCCGCATCGAAGACGGGCTCCAGCGGGATCTGGTAGAGCATGTGGTGGACGAACCACAGCGCCGAATTGGCGATCCCGTTGTAGGCGGCGCTGAAGACATCGGCGGGGATGTCCAGCATCCGTACCCGCATGCCGCCGGTGTCGCCGGGGTCCAGCAGGCCCTCGCCGCGCCGCACTGCCTCGCGGTCGCCCTCGCCCAGCGCGGCGCATACCCACAGGGCATCGGCTTCGGGGCCGATGGCGCTGAGCCCGGAGACCAGCCCGCCCCCGCCGCGCTTGGCGGTCAGCTCCCCGCTGCCGCCGAGGGCGTAGGAGACCGGGCCGCGGTTGGACGCGACGAGAACCTGAGCGCCGGGGCGATCGGAGACCATGCCGCGAGACTAACCCGCGACAGATCCGCTCAAACGTACGGCCGGGGCACGCGTCTGGCCGGCGGCCGGCGCGGGCACCCGCACCGCCGCGCCGGCCGCCGGTCAGACGCGGCGCCCGCGGCGGGGGGGC
>NZ_JBSIBZ010000052.1:0-64934 GCF_058245575.1 Streptomyces sp. UF-297
CCCCCCCCCCCCCCCCCCCCTCGCCCGTACTCGGCGGCTGCGCGATGTGGAGCAATCCGCCGAGTCTGGGAAGATGACTACGGCGATGTCGTCGCCCCCTGGTCAGGGCCAAGAACGCAACCCGCACATCACAAGGAGCGGACAGATGCCCATCGCAACTCCCGAGGTCTACAACGAGATGCTCGACCGGGCGAAGGCAGGCAAGTTCGCCTACCCGGCCATCAACGTCACCTCGACCCAGACCCTGCACGCCGCGCTGCGTGGCTTCGCGGAGGCCGAGAGCGACGGCATCATCCAGATCTCCACCGGTGGTGCGGAGTTCCTGGGCGGTCAGTACAGCAAGGACATGGTGACCGGCGCGGTCGCGCTGGCCGAGTTCGCGCACGTCGTGGCCGGCAAGTACGGCATCACCGTCGCGCTGCACACCGACCACTGCCCCAAGGACAAGCTGGACGGCTACGTCCGCCCGCTGCTGGACATCTCCGCGGAGCGCGTCGCCAAGGGCCAGAACCCGCTGTTCCAGTCGCACATGTGGGACGGCTCGGCCGAGAACCTGGCCGACAACCTGGCCATCGGCCAGGAGCTGCTCGCCAAGGCCGCCGCCGCCAAGATCATCCTTGAGGTCGAGATCACCCCGACCGGTGGCGAGGAGGACGGCGTCACCCACGAGATCAACGACGAGCTCTACACCACGGTCGACGACGCGCTGCGCACCGCCGAGGCGCTCGGCCTGGGCGAGAAGGGCCGCTACCTGCTGGCCGCGTCCTTCGGCAACGTCCACGGCGTCTACAAGCCGGGCAACGTCGTGCTCCGCCCCGAGCTGCTCAAGGACCTCCAGGAGGGCGTCGGCGCCAAGTACGGCAAGACCTCCCCCTTCGACTTCGTCTTCCACGGCGGCTCCGGCTCCACCGAGCAGGAGATCGCCACCGCGCTGGAGAACGGCGTCGTGAAGATGAACCTGGACACCGACACCCAGTACGCCTTCACCCGCCCCGTCGCGGACCACATGTTCCGCAACTACGACGGCGTGCTGAAGGTCGACGGCGAGGTCGGCAACAAGAAGACCTACGACCCGCGCAGCTGGGGCAAGCTGGCCGAGGCCGGCATGGCCAAGCGCGTCACCGAGGCCTGCGCGAACCTGCGCTCCACGGGCACCAAGATCAAGTAAGTCCGTACCGCTCCGTACGTTCCGTACCTCCGCTGAAGTACGGCCGCGTACCTCCGCGTACGGCCACGAGGGCCCCGCGTCGTCCCCACGGCGCGGGGCCCTCGCCGTGCGGGAGCCCGCGGCGCCGGGCAAGCTCGCCCTATGAGCGATGCGCCCCCGTCCGGTCCTGCCGGTCCCGCCGACGCGGGTCCCACCGCCCCCGGCGGCATCCGGATGTCCTCGGCGCAGGGCCGCTGGGTCCTGCTGACGGCCGTGCTCGGCTCGGGCATGGCGCTGCTGGACAGCACGGTCGTCAACGTGGCCCTGCCGCGCATCGGCGCCGACCTGGACGCGGACCTGGCCGTTCTCCAGTGGACCGTCAACGCCTACATGCTCACCCTCGCCGGGCTGATCCTGCTCGGCGGCGCCCTGGGCGACCGCTACGGCCGCCGCCGGGTCTTCGTCATCGGCATCGTGTGGTTCGCGCTGGCCTCCCTCCTGTGCGGGCTGGCCCCGAACGCCGCCGTACTGATCGCGGCCCGCGCCCTGCAGGGCATCGGCGGCGCGCTGCTCACCCCCGGCTCGCTCGCCCTGCTCCAGGCGGTCTTCCACCCCGAGGACCGGGCCCGCGCGGTCGGCGCGTGGTCCGGGCTGGGCGGGGTGGCCGCTGCGGTCGGCCCGTTCGTGGGCGGCTGGCTGGTGGACGGCCCCGGCTGGCGCTGGGTGTTCTTCCTCAACGTGCCGCTGGCCGCGCTCTGCGTCCCCGTCGCGATGCGCCACGTACCCGAGACCCGTGACACCGCCGAGCACGGCGGCTTCGACGTCCTGGGCGCGCTGCTCGCCGCGCTGGCGCTGGGCGCCGTCACCTACGCCCTGATCGAGGCGCCCGAACAGGGGGCCTCCCCGGCGGTCGTCGGCACGGCCGTGGCCGGGGCGCTGCTCGCGGTGGCCTTCGTAGGCGTCGAGAAGCGGCGCCCCGACCCGATGCTGCCGCCGGGCATCTTCGCCAACCGCCAGTTCACCGCCGTGAACGCGGTGACGGTGTGCGTCTACGCGGCCTTCGGCGGCTTCTTCTTCCTGGCCGTCCTCCAACTCCAGGTCGTGGCGGGCTACTCGGCCCTCGCCGCGGGCACCGCCCTGCTGCCGACCACCGTGCTGATGCTGCTGTTCTCCGCCCGCTCCGGCGAACTCGGCCAGCGCATCGGCCCGCGCATCCCGCTGACCGTGGGGCCGCTGCTGTGCGCCGCCGGAATGCTGCTGATGACGCGGGTGGGCCCCGGCGCCTCGTACGTCACCGACGTGCTGCCCGCGCTGGTCGTCCTGGGCGCCGGGATGGTGACCCTGGTCGCGCCGCTGACCTCGACCGTACTGGCGTCGGTCGACGTCGACCGCGCGGGCCTGGCCAGCGGCATCAACAACGCGGCGGCGCGGGCCGCGGGCCTGGTCGCGGTGGCGGCGCTGCCGCTCCTGGCGGGTATGGGACCGGACGCCTACCGCTCCTCGGCCGAGTTCGCCGCCACGTTCCGGCGCGCGATGCCGCTGTGCGCCGGGGTGCTGGTGCTCGGCGCGCTGATCGCGTGGCTGACCGTACGGACGGACGCGCTGCGCCCCGACGGCGAGGGCGCGGGCGGCGACGCGGACTCGGGTGAGCGCTGCCACCCGGAGTGCACCTACCACTGCGCAGTGGCATCCCCACCACTGGACCCGGGCGACGCGACCGACCCCCGCTGACCCTCGCGCCGGCTTCTGCCGACCCTCGCGTCGGCCCCTGCTGGCACCCGTGTCGTTCGCTGCCGGACCTGCTGACTCCCCGTCGGCCTCCGTGCCCCCGCCGCCCCCCGGCAGGGCCGTCGCGCACCCCGCCCCCGTACGGAATGCCGCACAAGCCGCGGAACGCCGCCGGAGTGGGGGCCGGGTGCCGGGTGGGCGCATGGAGGGCGGGGCGAGCAGGCAGACTTGGGGGCATGGCCATTCACGAGAACCTGCTCGGGGGACCGCCCCCGACCCACCTGCCCGACGACCCGGAGCCCCGCGAGCTGCTCGCCTCGGGCGCGGCCCCCGCGGACGTCGCGGCGAAGTACCCGACCTCCTCCCTGGCCTGGGCGCAGCTCGCCGACGACGCCTTCCAGGCCGGCCGGACCGTCGAGTCGTACGCCTATGCCCGTACCGGCTACCACCGCGGCCTGGACTCGCTGCGCCGCGCCGGCTGGAAGGGCCACGGCCCCGTCCCCTTCGAGCACGAGCCCAACCGCGGCTTCCTGCGTGCCCTGCACGCCCTCGCCCGCGCCGCGCAGGCGATCGGCGAGCAGGAGGAGTACGAGCGCTGCACCCAGTTCCTGCGCGACTCCTCCCCGACGGCGGCGGACACCCTCTCCTGACGGGCCGCACCACAGCCGGGCAGGACGGCGGGGCCCCGCGCACCGCACCTGACGTACGGCACTCCCGAGGGCCGGCCGCATGATCGCGGTCGGCCCTTGCGTGCCTTGGGCGCAGCACGGATGATGCCAGTGGGCCGGGAGTTCCGCGCCCGAGGGGACCGGGGCTCCCGAGCCGACAAGGAAGGGGCGGACCGCTACCCGGCAGATCCGCAGCAGCGAGGAGTCCCTCATGTCGCAGCAGTCGACGCCCTCCGCCGTGTCCCCCGACGCGGAGCCGGCCGCCCGCGCCACCGACGGCCAGGAGGCGGTGTGCCCGCTGTCCGGCGCCGCACCGCGGGGCAGTGGCCCCGCCCCGCAGGACGGTGAACTCGCGCCCGACCTGAGCATCGGCAGCAAGACCACCACTCCGTACGAGGACTACGTCCAGGCGGATGTGCTCACCCACCTCCAGCACCCGCTCTCCGACGACCCCGGCGAGATGGTCTTCCTGGTCACCACCCAGGTCATGGAGCTGTGGTTCACGGTCATCGTCCACGAGTGGCACACCGCCTGCCGGGCGCTGCGCAGCGACGACATACCCGTCGCCATGGACGCGCTGAAGCGTTCCGCCTACGAGCTGGAGGCGCTCACCGCGTCCTGGAAGCCGCTCGCCCGGCTGACGCCCGCCCAGTTCAACGCCTACCGCTCCGCGCTCGGCGAGGGCTCGGGCTTCCAGTCCGCGATGTACCGGAAGCTGGAGTTCCTGCTCGGCGAGAAGTCCGCCTCGATGCTCGTACCGCACCGTGGCGCGCCGCGCGAGTACGCCGAGCTGGAGAAGGCGCTGCAGGAGCCGAGCCTGTGGGACGAGGTGCTGCGGCTGCTCGCCCGCCGCGGCTACGACATCCCCGCCGCCGTACTGGAGCGCGACCCCGCCCTGCGCTACGAGCCCGACCAGGGCGTCGAGGCGGTCTGGGCGCAGATCTACGCCGGCCCGCAGGAGAGCGAACTCACCCGCCTCGGCGAGCTGTTGACCGATATCGCCGAGCAGGTCTGGCGCTGGCGCAACGACCACCTGGTGGCCACCCGGCGCGCGATGGGCGCGAAGATGGGCACCGGCGGCTCGGCGGGCGTGGCCTGGCTGGAGAAGCGGGCGCGCAAGACCGTCTTCCCCGAGCTGTGGACGGCCCGCAGCTATGTCTGAGCCGTACGCGGACAAGCCGGAACCGTACGCGGACAAGTCCGAGTCGTACGCGGACAAGGGCGGGCGGCAGGCGCACGGCGACCTCGCCGCCGAGGCCCGACGCCTCGACGCCGCCGACGAACTCGCCGCGGTCCGCGAGCGTTTCACTCTGGACGACACCGTCTATCTGGACGGCAATTCCCTGGGCGCGCTGCCCCGCTCCGTCCCCGGCCGCCTGGCCGACGTCATCGCCCGCGAGTGGGGCGAGCTGCGCATCCGCTCCTGGACGGAGTCCGGCTGGTGGCAGGCGCCCGAGCGGATCGGCGACCGCATCGCCCCGCTGATCGGCGCGGCCCCCGGCCAGGTCGTCGTCAGCGACTCCACAAGTGTCAATGTTTTCAAGGCGGTTGTGGCCGGTGTACGGATGGCGCAGGCGCGCGGGGACGGCGCGGCGCGGCGCGAGGAGATCCTCGTGGACGCCGCCACCTTCCCCACCGACGGCTATATCGCCGAGTCCGCGGCCCGTATGACCGGCTGCACGCTGCGCGCCGTGGACGCCGCCGACCTCCCCGCCGCGGTCACCGAGCGCACCGCGCTCGCGCTGGTCAACCACGTCGACTACCGCACGGGGCGCCTCAACGACCTGCCCGGCACCACCGCCGCGCTGCACGCCGCGGGCGCGCTGGCCGTGTGGGACCTGTGCCACAGCGCGGGCGCGCTGCCCGTCGGCCTGGACGCGCACGGCGTCGACCTCGCGGTGGGCTGCACCTACAAGTTCCTCAACGGCGGCCCCGGTTCGCCCGCCTACCTCTACGTACGCCACGGCCTCCAGGAGCACTTCGACTCCCCGCTCCCGGGCTGGAACTCGCACGCCGTCCCCTTCCGGATGGACCCGGTCTACGCCCCGGCCGACGGCGTCGTACGCGGCCGTGTCGGCACCCCGGACATCCTGTCGCTGCTCTCCCTGGAGGCGGCGCTTCAGGTGTGGGACGGCGTGCGGCTCGCCTCGGTGCGCGCCAAGAGCCTGGCGCTGACCGACTTCTTCCTCACCTGCGTGGCGGCGTACGTGCCCGAGGGCCGGGTGCGGTCGGTGACCCCGCGCGAGCACGCGGCGCGCGGCAGCCAGGTGGCGCTGCGGTGCGCGGACGCCGCCGAGGTGATGGCGGAGCTGATCCGGCGCGGGGTGGTCGGCGACCTGCGCCACCCCGATGTACTGCGCTTCGGCTTCACCCCGCTCTACACCTCCTTCGCGGACACCGAGCGGGCCGCGCGCGTGCTGGCCGAGGTACTGGCGGAACGGGCGGGCGAGGGCGGATGAGCACGGACGGGCGCGAGCGGAGCGACCGGGACGACCGGGACTTCCGGGACGACCGGCGTGACCGGGACGACCGGCGGGCACGGATCGCGGCGGCCGAGGAGGCCGCGCTGTTCGGCCTCGCGCCCGTACCGCCGGACAAGACGGTGTCCTACGGCGACCACCCGGACCAGGTGATCGACCTGTACGGCGCCGCGCATGCCCCGGTGACGGTCGTCCTGCTCCACGGCGGCTTCTGGCGCGCCGCCTACGACCGCCGTCACCAGTCCCCGCTCGCCGCCGAGCTGGCCCGGCACGGCCTGTCCGTCGCGCTCGCCGAATACCGCAGAGCGGGCGCGGGCGGCGGCTGGCCGCAGACCCACCAGGACGTCCTGGCGGCCCTCGGGGCGGCGGCCAGGGCGACGGGCGGCGGGCGGGTGGTGGCCGTCGGCCACTCCGCGGGCGGCCACCTCGCCCTGATGGCGGCCGCCCACCCCGGCGCCGTCGACGCCGCCGTCGCCCTCGCGCCCGTCGCCGACCTGGCCCGCGCCCACGAGCTGGGGCTGAGCAACGGCGCGGTGGCGGAATTCCTGGAGCTGGACGCCGAACACGCCGAGAACACAGAGAACACAGAGAACACAGAAAACACAGAGAACGCAGAGAACGCAGAAGCCGCCACCGCACCGGCCACCGCCGCCCGTATCGCCGCCGCCGACCCCCTGTGCCACCCGCCCGCCCCCGGCCTGCCCGTCACCGTCCTGCACGGCAGGGAGGACCTGGACGTCCCCGTGGACCTCTCGCGCCGGTACGCCGCCGCGCACCCCGCCGTCGCCCTCGACGAGCTGCCCGACACCGGCCACTACGCCGCCATCACCCCCGGCACGGCCGCCTTCCGCACCCTGCTGGCCGCCGTACAGGGCGAGTGACAGGCACGATGGCAGGCCGGGTGACGGGCCCTTTACCGTCCCACGTAGTACTTGAGGCGGACCTTCACAGATCCCCACTGCGCCGGACGCCGCCCGCGTCCGCCCTGCTTACCGTTGTAGATGTGAACGACACGAGCCAGACGCAGAAGACCTCGCTGCACTCCGAGGCCCGGATAGCCAGCGGCGCGCTGCAAGGACTGCGCCGGGACCTGTTCGTCGACGCCTTCGCCTTCCGCCCGCTGCCACCGCTGGACGACGCCCAGCTCGCCGCCCGCCTGCCGTGGCTGCCCGCGCGGGCCCGCCGGTACGTGCGCTGGACGCCGCACGCCCTGGTGAGCTGCTTCTCGGCGCTGGTCCTGATGGTGACGCTGGTGGAGAGCCTCTCCCACGGGCCGGTGGTGGGCCTTCTGCTCGGCGGCTTCTGCCTGGTCTTCGCGCTGACACCGGTGATGACGCTGTTCCGCCCGGTCGGCGCCTTCTGGGTCTCGTTCGCCGCCCTCGCCATCGCCTTGATCGCATCGGCCGGATTCCGTGACGGCTACGTCGACGGCTACCCCTACGGCTCCGACAGCCGCTGGGTCACGATGGTGGCAGCCGTGCATCTGGCCGTCATGGCGCTGACCGTGCTGCGCACCCGCCCCCGGATGGCCCTGGAGATGTGGCTGGTCACCTTCGCGGGCGGTGCCCTGTTCAGCATCGTGGGCGGTGCCCGTCCCAGCGGGGTGGCGGCCTATGCCGTGTACGGCGCCGTCCCGCTGATCCTTGCCGCCGCCATCCGCGCCTGGCGCCAGGAGCACCAGCAGGTCGTGAAGACCCAGACGGTCACCGCCGAGGAGCGCTCGCGGCGCACCCTGCTGGAGGAGCGCGCCACCATCGCCCGCGAGCTGCACGACGTCGTCGCGCACCACATGTCCGTCATCGCCATCCAGGCGGAGGCCGCGCCCTACCGCGTCAAGGACACCCCGCCGGAGCTCGCCCGCTCCTTCACCACCATCCGGGAGAACGCGGTGGCCGCGCTGACCGAGCTGCGCCGCATCCTCGGTGTCGTACGCGCCGACCCGGACGCCTTCGCCGACGCCGACCCAGAGGCCCCGCAGCCCACCCTCGCCAGCCTCGACTCGCTGCTGGAGAGCGTGCGCGGCGCGGGGCTGGGCGTCGAGGCGGTGGTCACCGGCGCGCGGCGGCCGCTGCCGCAGGGCGTGGAGCTGTCCGCGTACCGCATCGTGCAGGAGGCGCTGAGCAACGCGCTGCGCCACTCGCCGGGCGCCGAGGCCCGGGTGGAGATCTCCTACGTGCTGGGCGGGCTGGGCGTACGGATCGTCAACGGGCGGCCGAACCGGCTCGCCAAACCCTCCCCGGGCGCCGGGCACGGCGTGCTGGGGATGCACGAGCGGGTGGGCATGCTGGGCGGCGAGATGACCAACGGGCCGACCGACGACGGCGGTTACGAGGTCGCGGTCTTCATCCCGGTCGCCCCCGCGCCGGCCGCGGACACGGAGGTGGACGCATGATCCGGGTACTGATCGTGGACGACCAGGTGATGGTCCGCGAGGGGTTCTCCGTACTGCTCGGCGCGATGCCCGACATCGAGGTGATCGGCGAGGCGGTGGACGGCCGCGACGCGGTGGCCAAGGTCGCGGCGCTGCGGCCCGATGTGGTCCTGATGGACATCCGGATGCCGGAGGTCAACGGGCTGGAGGCGACCCGCGAGATCGTCGCCGCCGACGCGGACGCGAAGGTGCTGGTGCTGACCACCTTCGACCTGGACGAGTACGTCTACCAGGCGCTGCGGGCCGGGGCCAGCGGCTTCCTGCTCAAGGACGCCTCGGCGGGCCAGCTGGCCGAGGGCGTACGGATCGTGGCGAGCGGCGAGGCCCTGCTGGCGCCCACCGTCACCAAGCGCCTCATCGCGGAGTTCTCCAAGCTCGGCACGACCCGCGCGCCCACCCAGGAGCGCATCGGCGACCTCACCGAACGCGAGACCGAGGTCCTGGTCCTGGTCGCCCAGGGCCTGTCCAACGGCGAGATCGCCGAACACCTCGTAGTCGCCGAGTCCACGGTCAAAACCCACGTCAGCCGCATCCTGGTCAAACTCGGCCTGCGCGACCGCACCCAGGCAGCGGTCTTCGCCTACGAGGCCCGGCTGGTCACACCGGGAGGCTGACGCGGGGGGCGCCGGTTCACAGCGCGGCGAAGTCGTCCTCGGCCCGCAGCAGGGTCTCTCTGGTGATCACCACGATCCGCTCGTAGTCGGCGCACCCTGCGTCGGGCGGCAGTTTCCCCCGGGTGAGGCGGAGGGCGCGGACAGCTCACAACCCTGGGCGTACGCCTGCGTGATGACTCGATGCTCATTTTGATCAACTGCATTGCAGATTCCGAAGACCGGCCTCCGCGCTGCGGTACAACTCTCCTGCGGAACGGCGCATTTCGTCGCGCTATAGCTCCAATTCGGCTCGCTGAAGGCGCATTTCCTTGCGTTGCAGCCGGATTTCCTTGCGCTGGAGCGTGGTCTCGGCGCGCTGCAGCCGCAGGGCCCTGGCCATGTAGAACAGGACCGGTACGGCGCTGGAGGCCGCGGCCGCGCCATAGGCCTGACCCGCCGCCGACGTGGGGGAACGCCGCTTGCCGCGAGCCGTGGTGATCTCCAGTGGGAACGGCCGGGTGGAGTGGGCTCTCCATGAGGCCGCCTGTTCGGGTGTTCCGCTTCTTGCGTGGGGTCGCTGGTGCCCGTATGCCCTCATCGCGGCATGGAATCTCGCCGCGGGAAGCACCGCCGGGCGTGCCGGCGGTGGAATTCCCCCTTCCCGGAAGGGGAGTTGGCCGAATACTCTCCAGGGATATGAGTGCCGTCGCCGGCTTCGCACCGTGGTCACCGACGTTCATCGCCGACCCGTATCCCGTCTACGACGTAATGCGGGCGCGCGGCAGGGCGCATTTCTTCCACCCCACCGACCAGTGGCTGATCCCCCGCTACGAAGACGTCGCGGCGCTGTTGCGGGACCGGCGGCTGGGGCGGACGTATCTGCATCGCTTTACGCACGAGGAGTTCGGGAAGCGGCCGCCGCCGCGCGGGCACGAGGCGTTCCACGTGCTCAATGACAACGGGCTGCTGGAGCTGGAGCCGCCGGATCATCCGCGGGTGCGCCGCCTGGTCTCCAAGGCGTTCACCCCGCGTACGGTGGCCGAACTGGCGCCCACCGTCCGGCGGTTGGCCGACGAGCTGGCCGAGGCGTTCGTCGGCGAGGGCGGCGGTGATCTGATCGCGGCGGTCGCCGAGCCGCTGCCGGTCGCGGTGATCGCCGAGATGCTGGGCATCCCGCCGCGGGACCGCGCGCTGCTGCGCCCGTGGTCCGCGGACATCTGCGGGATGTACGAGCTGAACCCGGGCGAGGAGGCGGCGGCGCGGGCCGTTACGGCCTCGCTGGAATTCTCCGCGTATTTGCGGGAGTTGATCGCCCGGCGCCGGGCCGAGCCCGGAGCGGACCTGATCAGCGGGCTCATCCAGGCGTACGACCAGGGGGAGCGGCTGAGCGAGCAGGAGATGGTCTCCACCTGCGTCCTGCTGCTGAACGCCGGGCACGAGGCGACGGTGAACACCACGGGCAACGGCTGGTGGGCGCTGTTGCGGCACCCCGGGCAGCTGGCCGCGCTGCGGGCGGACCCCGCGCTGCTGCCCACCGCCGTGGAGGAGCTGCTGCGCTACGCCACCCCGCTCCAGCTCTTCGAGCGCTGGGTGCTGGACGACATCGAGGTCGGGGGCACCGTCATCCCCCGCGGCGCCGAGGTCGCGCTGCTCTTCGGCTGCGCCAACCGCGACCCGGACCGCTTCGCCCGCCCGGACGAGCTGGACCTGACCCGCCGCGACAACCCCCACCTCAGCTTCGGCGCCGGCCTGCACTACTGCCTGGGCGCGCCGCTCGCCCGCCTCGAACTGGCCGCGTCCTTCGGCGCGTTGCTGCGCCGCGCGCCGCGCCTGCGGCTGACCGCGGAGCCCGAGTGGAAGGATCATTTCGTGATCCGCGGGCTGAGGGGGCTGCTGGTGGAGGTGTGAGGTCCCGCAGTGGGCCGTCGTGCGCACCGACCGCTGCCCACAGGGTGTGGACAGCGGTCGAGTGGCCAGCGTCCCGTCAGGGGCGCGGGGAACTGCGCGGCCGGCCGCAGACGGCCCGCAGCCGACACAGGCTCTGACCCCAGGCCGCCGACCTCCCGGCGTCAGCCGATGTCGCGCCGCCGCAACGCGGCCAGCCCCAGCACCACGCCGAGCGCGGCGGCCGGCAGCAGCCACAGGAAGGGAGCGGCGCTCGCCTCGGCGCCCGGGAGCTTGGGCAGGTGGCTGAAGGGAGAGAGGTTCATCACCGCCCGGGGGAGGTCGAGCGCGGGGCCGATCCAGCCGAGGGCCAGGCAGCCGCCGACGACCGCCCAGGTGGCCGCCGTCGCCCTGGGCAGCGCGCCGAACAGCAGCACCGCGACGCCGGTCAGCGCCCAGATCGCCGGGACCTGCGCGAGGGCCGCGCCCAGTACGGGGCCGAGCTGCGCGCCGATGTCCTCCACCGCGATGCCGTACGAGACGCCCAGGGCCAGCCCGCCGACGACCGTCACCACGACCGTGCCCAGGAAGGCGAGGGCCAGATGGCTCGCCGCCCAGCGCAGCCGTCCCACCGCGCAGGCCAGCACCGGCTCGGCCCGCCCGGCGCTCTCCTCGGAGCGCAGCCGCAGCACCGAGCCCGCCGCGTACAGGGCCGCGACCATGCCCAGCATGCCGACCATGGTGGCCAGGAAGGCCTCGGTCAGGCCCTGTTGGCCGCCCATCCGCTCGACGATCTCGCGGGTCTGCGCGCTGTCGCCGACCAGGTCGGCGGCGCCGTCGGCGATGCCGCCGAAGACGGCTCCGGCGAAGAGGAAGCCGAGCGACCAGCCGAGCAGGGTGGTGCGCTGCAGGCGCCAGGCCAGGCCGAAGGCGCCGTTGAGGGAGGCGGGGGCGTGCCGCGGTCCCGGCCGGGCGGGCAGGAAGCTCATGCCCACGTCGCGGCGGGCGGTCAGCGCGTACGCGGCGCAGGCGGCGACCGCCGTGGCGGCGAGGAACAGCAGCAGGACCCACCAGCGTTCACCGGCGAAGGCGCGCAGGTTCTCCGCCCAGCCGATGGGCGAGATCCAGGTCAGCGGCGAGGAGCCGTCCTGGGAGTCGGCGTCGCCCGCGGCCCGCAGCACGAAGGCGGCGCCCAGCACCGCGCCGGTCAGGCCCTTGGCGAGCCGGGCGCTCTCGGTGAGCTGTGCGGCGATCGCCGCCAGCGCGGCGAAGAGCATGCCGCTCGCGCCGATGCCCAGGCCCAGCGCGAGCGAACCACCCGTCGGCTGACCGGACTTGGCCAGCCCCGCGGCGATCACCAGCGCGAGCGCCGCATTGGCGGCGAGCGCGGTGAGCAGGGCTGCGGTCAGCGGCGCGCGCCGGCCCACCATGGCGGCCGACAGCATCTCCTGACGGCCCGTCTCCTCCTCCTCGCGGGTGTGCCGTACGACGACGAGCAGGCTCATCACGGCGGCGAGGACGGCGGCGAAGCCCCCGATGCGCCAGGCGAGCAGCCCGCCCACGGAGTCGTCGAAGACCGGCCCGTACAGCGCCCGCATCGACCCGTTGGCGCTCATCGAGCGGGCGATGCCGGCGCGCTGGGCGGCGGTGCCGTACAGCGTCTCCATGGTCGAGGCCATGCTGACGACGGTGAGGCCCAGCGCCAGCACCCACGCCGGGATCATGACCCGGTCGCGGCGCAGCGCGAGCCGCAACAGGGCGCCCGTACCGGCCAGTTCGCCGCGCGAGCGGCGGCGGGCGACGGGGGCGGTGGCCACGGCGGTCATCGCGCGGCCGCCTGGTGCGCGGTGGCGCCGGACCCCGCCCGTACGCCGGCCCCTGTGGCCCCTGCGTTCTGGTAGTGCCGCAGGAACAGCTCCTCCAGCGTCGGCGGCGTGCTGGTCAGGCTGCGCACCCCCGCCCCGGTCAGCGAGCGCAGCACCGCGTCGAGCTTGTCGGTGTCCACCTGGAGGCGGACCCGGTGGCCCTGTACGTCCAGGTCGTGCACGCCGGGCAGCTGCGAGAGGCCGTCGGGTGCCCCGGCCAGTTCGGCGCTCACGCTCGTACGGGTCAGATGCCGCAGGTCGGCCAGCGAGCCGGACTCGACGGTCCGCCCCTTGCGGATGATGCTGACCCGGTCGCACAGCGCCTCGACCTCGGACAGCACATGGCTGGAGAGCAGGACGGTACGGCCGCGGTCGCGCTCCTCGGCGACGCAGTCCTGGAAGACCTCCTCCATCAGCGGGTCCAGGCCCGAGGTCGGCTCGTCCAGGATCAGCAGATCCACGTCCGAGGCGAACGCGGCGACCAGGGCGACCTTTTGGCGGTTGCCCTTGGAGTAGGTGCGCCCCTTCTTGGTGGGGTCGAGCTCGAAGCGCTCCAGGAGGTCGTCCCTGCGGGCCTTGTCGAGCCCTCCGCGCAGCCTGCCGTACAGGTCGATGACCTCGCCGCCGGAGAGGTTGCGCCACAGGGTGACGTCGCCGGGTACGTAGGCGATGCGGCGGTGCAGGGCGACGGCGTCCCGCCAGGGGTCCTTGCCCAGCAGTTGAGCGGCGCCGCGGTCGGCGCGCAGCAGCCCGAGCAGGACGCGGATGGTGGTGGACTTCCCGGCGCCGTTGGGCCCGAGGAAGCCGTGCACCTCACCGGTCTCGACGCCGAGGTCGAGGCCGTCCAGCGCGTGGGTCCGGCCGAAGGACTTATGGAGGCCGACCACGGAGATTGCCTTGGTCATGTTTCTGAACGTACGCTACTTTCACAAACTTGTGAAGTTAAGGAAGCGTATAAAGTTGGGCCGGGGGCTCTGAGCAGGCAAGCAGCGGAGAGGATGCGGACATGAGCGATCAGCAGGCGTCCGGCGGGGCACACGAACGGGACACGGAAGCCGTCGGGCAGTTCGTCGAGCGCTTCGCCTCACAACTGGCCGAGGCCGGCATGCCGCGGATGCCCGCCCGCATCTTCGCCTGCCTGCTCGCCTCCGACGAGGGCGTGCTGACCTCCGCCGAACTGGGCGAACGCCTCCAGGTCAGCCCCGCCGCCGTCTCCGGCGCGGTCCGCTACCTCAGCACGATGCACATGGTCAGCCGCGAGCGCGAGCCCGGCTCCCGGCGCGACCGCTACCGCGTGCACAGCTCCCAGTGGTACGAGGCCATGACCCAGCGCGACAGCTTCCTGACCCGCTGGGAGGCCACGCTGCGCGAGGGCATCTCCGTCCTGGGCAGCGACACCCCGGCCGGCGGCCGGGTCGGCGAGACGCTGCTCTTCTTCGAGTTCCTGCACAAGGAGATGGGCGAGCTGATGGACCGCTGGAAGGTCTACCTGGAGGACCAGCGGCGGGGGAGCGGGGCGTAGCCCTCAGGCCCGCCCGCCCCGCCCGTCACTTCACTTCACTTCACTTCCGCGGCAGCGTGAGGCGCCAGGCGCCCGGCTGGACCGTCCAGGTCCGCGTCCTGACCGGGCCGCCCACCACCGTGTCCGCCCGGTAGCGGAAGTCCGCGCCCGAGACCGTCACCGCGCGGGCCCGGGCCACGACCAGCGCCGCGTCGTCGTCCGCGCCGCCGTCCTTGGGGCCCGCGCCCGGCGCGGGACGCACGACCACCCGCGCCAGCCCGCCCTTCGGCCCCTCGCCCGTGCCCGCCTCCGCGGCGGGCAGCGGCCCGGCCGTGGACACCGACACCCCGGCCACCGGCCGGTCCAGGTCCGCCAGCAGCACCCCGTCCGCCTCCACCCGCAGCCGGTAGGCCGAGCGCCGCTCCCCGGCCCGGCCGCCGCCCGCCCCCGAGCCGCCCGCCGAGCCCAGTACGGGCAGCGGCCGCGTCAGGGTCCGTACGAAGGAGCGGCAACTGCGCAGCGGCGGCGTCCACCACGGTTCACAGGCCCCGTCGCGGCGCCCCCGCCGCGCCGCGCCGGGACCTTCGCCGCCGGGGCCCGAAGGTGCGGCAGAGCCGTCGGGCGAGGTCCCCTCGCCCGGCTCCCGCTCGCCGCGCCCCGCCCCTTCGAGGCCGTCGCGCTGCCCGTAGCCCGGATGGCCGCCGTGTCCCCCGTACGGCCCCATCCGCGCAAAATCTTCCGCCCCGGCGCCCTCCTCCAGCCCGAAGACGGCGCCGGCGGGCACCGCGAGGTCCCCCAGCACGATGCCGCCGCTGTCGTCGGAGAGCAGGTCCAGGGCGCGTTCCTCGCCGTCCAGGACGGCCCGCGCCGCGGCCACCGCGTCGGTGGGCACGCCCAGCGCTCTGGTGAGCGCCACGGCGGACGGGGCGCCCACCGGGACCACCGACAGCGCCACCCGCGCCAGCTCGCGCTCCTTGTGCAGCAGTGCCACCACACGCAGCAGCGCACGGTCGTCGCCGATCACGACGGGGCGGCGATGGCCCAGGCGGGCGAGTGCCCGCGCGTACTCCTCGGGGCCGTCGGGGAAACAGATCTTCGTGGCCGCGCCCGCGCACAGCACGTCCTTCGCGATGCGCACGGACTCACCGTCCGTGCCGCGGGCGACCGGGTCGATGACCACGAGCAACGAGTGCTCGGCGGGGTCTGGAGCCGACACCTCGGTCCTTCCTCAGGTGCTGCGATTTCTCGGGTGCCTCTGCCGGGCGCCGGGCGGTGCGCGTCCACGGTGCGAACGGATCGCGCCCCGGGCGCCTTGGCAGTGCTGCTGCGGTGCTGCTGGTGCGGTACTTCTACGCTGCTGCTGACCTGCTTCTTCGCTGCTACATCGCTACTTCTACGCGGTTTCCCGGGGGCGAGGAACACCTGCGGCAGGCCGCCGGGGGCTGCGCGTCCCCGGTCGGAGACGGGCGCCCGGGGCCGTCCTGTTCGTCGCCCGAGAGAAATGTTCGGTAATCTCTCGGTGCAAGAGCCCCTGTCGCTGTTGCGCCAGGGGCTTCGTCTATCCGGGGCACCGGTTCGACGGCTCGAGCGGCGGCTGCGCCATGCCGCAAGCCGCTCGCACGTTGGACATGCCCCGCCCGGAAGGGGTGTACGCCTGTGCCCGCACTTGTGCTGCTCGGTGCTCAGTGGGGTGACGAGGGCAAGGGAAAGGCCACCGACCTGCTCGGTGGATCCGTCGATTACGTGGTGCGCTACCAGGGCGGCAACAACGCCGGCCACACGGTCGTCGTTGGCGACCAGAAATACGCGCTGCATCTTCTCCCCTCCGGAATCCTCTCGCCGGGGTGCACCCCGGTCATCGGCAACGGCGTCGTCGTCGACCCGGCGGTCCTGCTCTCCGAGCTGAGCGGACTCAACGAGCGCGGCGTCGACACGTCCAAGCTGCTGGTCAGCGGCAACGCGCATCTGATCACGCCGTACAACGTCACCCTCGACAAGGTGACGGAACGCTTCCTCGGCAAGCGGAAGATCGGCACGACCGGTCGCGGTATCGGCCCGACGTACGCCGACAAGATCAACCGCACCGGCATCCGCGTCCAGGACCTCTACGACGAGTCGATCCTTCAGCAGAAGGTCGAGGCGGCGCTGGAGTCCAAGAACCAGCTGCTGGCGAAGGTCTTCAACCGGCGCGCGATCGAGTCCGGCAAGATCGTCGAGGAGATGCTCCAGTACGCGGAGCAGATCAAGCCGTACGTCGCCGACACCACGCTGATCCTGAACAACGCGATCGACGACGGCAAGGTCGTGCTGTTCGAAGGCGGACAGGGCACCCTCCTCGACGTCGACCACGGCACGTACCCCTTCGTCACCTCCTCCAACCCCACCGCGGGCGGCGCCTGCACGGGCGCGGGTGTCGGTCCCACGAAGATCAGCCGGGTCATCGGCATCCTGAAGGCCTACACGACCCGCGTCGGCGCGGGCCCGTTCCCCACGGAGCTCTTCGACGCCGACGGTGAGGCGCTGCGCACCATCGGTGGCGAGCGCGGTGTCACCACCGGCCGCGACCGCCGCTGCGGCTGGTTCGACGCGGTCATCGCCCGCTACGCGACCCGCGTCAACGGCCTGACCGACTTCTTCCTCACCAAGCTCGACGTGCTCACCGGCTGGGAGCAGATCCCGGTCTGTGTCGCCTACGAGATCGACGGCAAGCGCGTCGAGGAACTCCCGTACTCCCAGACCGACTTCCACCACGCGAAGCCGATCTACGAGACGCTGCCCGGCTGGAACGAGGACATCACCAAGGCGAAGTCCTTCTCCGACCTCCCCAAGAACGCCCAGGCCTACGTCAAGGCCCTTGAGGAGATGTCCGGCGCCCCGATCTCCGCCATCGGCGTCGGCCCCGGCCGCGACGAGACCATCGAGATCAACTCCTTCCTGTCGTAAGGAAGTCCCTCTCGTAGCCGAGAGACGCACCGATGCCGAAGGGCCCGCACCCCGGACCGACTTCCGGGGGCGGGCCCTTCGGCGTGCGCGGGGCGGGGCCGGGGCGCCGGTACCTCAGCCGGCCGCGGCCCGCGCGGCGGCCCCGCTCTCCGCCTCGCTTTCCGCCGCGCTCTGCGCGGGCATCGAGCACGGCATACGGGCCGTGCCGGCGGGCGGTGCGCCGTCGGCGATGCCGGCGGCCTCCACGTAGGCGCGGATGGCGTCGCGGTTGCGCACCAGGACGTCGATGCGCTGCTGGATCTCGGCGAGTTCGTGGGCGAGGTTGGCGGCCAGGGTGGGGTGGACCATCGGGCGCATCTCCGTACCGGTGCCGACGAAGCACGGTACGAACTCCCGGATGGCCTGGGTGGACAGGCCCGCCTTGAGCAGATCGCGGATCTGCTCGACGCGCTCGACGGAGCCCTCGGCATAGGTGCGGTAGC
The DNA here is from genome assembly GCF_058245575.1 of Streptomyces sp. UF-297. Lineage (NCBI taxonomy): Bacteria > Bacillati > Actinomycetota > Actinomycetes > Kitasatosporales > Streptomycetaceae > Streptomyces > Streptomyces sp. UF-297. The sequence goes on from NZ_JBSIBZ010000052.1 coordinate 17,723, forward strand.
CGTTGGGCCTGCGGTGCGGGTGCAGCAGACCCTGCTCCTCGTAGTAGCGCAGCAGCCGGGTGCTGACGCCCGTTCTGCGGGAAAGCTCTCCGATCTTCACGTGGTCTACCTCACTGTCCGGCGGCTTGACCTTCACATTGATGGAAAAGTTTACGGTCCTGGCTATGAATGCAACGGCCAACGGTGCACCGCCGTCCGGAAAGGCGGCTGTGGCCAGCTTGATCACGCTCTTCGTCGGAGCCTTCCTCACCATCACCACCGAAACGCTCCCCATGGGGCTGCTGCCGCAGATGAGCGAGAGCATCGGTGTCTCGCAGTCGATGACCGGCCAACTCGTCTCGCTCTACGCGCTCGTCACGCTGCTGGTGACGCTGCCGCTCACCGCGTGGACCTCGCACTGGCCACGCCGTGGGCTGTTCGTATCGATCATGGTGGTGTTCGCGGCGAGCAACCTCCTGCTCGCCGTCGCACCGAACTATGCCGTCGCGGTCGCGGCCCGGCTGATCGCCGCCGCCGTGCACGGCGTGCTGTGGTCGATGATGGCCGCCTACGCCACGCGCCTGGTGCCCCCGGAGAAGGCGGGCCGCGCGGTGGCCGTCGTCTTCGCGGGCAACTCCGCCGCGCTGACCCTCGGCGTGCCGCTGGGCACCGCCATCGGCAACGCGCTGGGCTGGCGGGTCTCCTTCACCGCCATGGGCGTCATATCCGTCCTCGTCGTGATCGCGGCGGCGACGCTGCTGCCGCAGGTCGAGGGCGTGAAGTCCGGCAAGGTCGGCGTCGGTGTCGCCGTCAGGACCCCGGGCGTCAAGGCGATCGTGCTCGCCACGACCCTGATCATGCTGGGCCACTTCACCTTCTACACCTACATCGCGCCCTACCTGGAGAACCGCGGCATCCCCGAAACGGGCGTCAGCGGCGTGCTGTTCGGCTTCGGCGTCGCCGGCATCGTGGGTGTCTGGGCGGCCGGTGTCCTGGTCGACAAGCGGCCGCGCGGGGCGATGCTGTGGGCGGCCGGGCTGGTCACGCTCTCCATGGCGGGCCTCGGCGCCGTCAACGGCGCGCCCGTGGTGACGGTCGCGCTGTCCATCGTGCTGGGCCTGGCCTACGCCGCCCTGCCCACCCTCCTGCAGTCCGCGGCCCTCAAGGCCTCACCGGCCGCCCGGACCGCCGCGTCCTCGCTGTTCATCCTGGCCTTCAACCTGGGCATCTTCGCCGGGTCCGGCGGCGGCGGACAGGTCCTGTCGCACCTGGGTGTCGGCTGGCTGCCCGTCATCGCCGCCGTACTGGCCGCCGGTGCCACCCTCACGGTCGCCCTGAGCCGCCACCACGGCTTCCCCGCCACCTCCTCCACCCCCCAGCCCCCCAGCCCCACCCCCCAGAACCACGAACCCGAACTCGCCGCCAACTGAACCTCGTACCACCTCATCCGGTCGTGAAGAGGCGCGACTTCCCCGGCGAGCGGGCACAGGACCGCGCCTCGCCGACCCGTGCGACCGGCCCAACGCCCTCCTGCTGCTGATCGGCATGCTTGCGGTTGGAGTGCGCCGTGGGCGCCCGGTCGCCTGTGGGGCGGTGGGTGGTTTCAGGCGCCGACGCTGCCGTCGATGGCCTCGCGGAGGAAGTCGGCGTGGCCGTTGTGGCGGGCGTATTCGTTGGTGACGTGGAGGAGGACCATGCGCAGGGAGACTTCGCCGTTCCAGCGGGGCTGGTGGCCGGTGATGTCGAGGGAGGCGGCGGCCGCCTCGATGCGGCGGGCGTGGGCGATCTCGGCCCGCCAGGCGGCGAAGGCCTCCTCGGCGTCGGCCTCGCGCGCGTCGTAGGCCACCTGGAAGTCGCCCTCGGGCGACCACACCAACGGCACGTCCTCCTTGTTGATCACCCGGCGGAACCAGACGCGTTCGACCTCTGCCATGTGCCGTACGAGGCCGAGCAGGCAGAGCGCGGAGGGCGGCATCGACCGGTGGCGCAGAGCGTCCTGGTCCAGGCCCTCGCACTTCATGGCGAGCGTGGCGCGCTGGAATTCGAGGTGGGAGCGCAGCGCCTCGCGCTCGTCGGCGATCAGGGGCGGGGCAATGCGTTCGGTCGTCATGGGGGTGCGCTTCCTTCAGGGAGGGGCGGGCGGCTCTGCCGGATTCTGCCGGGCGGCGGGGGTGGTCCGCAGTGAATATCGCGGTGGGCGGCGCTGCTCCTGTCCCGGCCGTGCGAAGGGTGTTAACCGCGGCCAGGGGCGGGGTTAACCCGGCCGTCCCTAGCGTTCGGCGCGTACCTGCCAAAGATGGGCGGGCCGTGGAACGACAGGAGGCGTCATGGGGACATTCGGGGAGCTCGCCGCGCGGTTCGGGCTGGATCTGGCCGCGGTGTGCGTGCTGACCTTCGCCGTCTACTACCCGCGGCACCGGCGGCGGGATCTGATACCGGCCTATCTCTCGCTCAACGTCGCGCTGTTCTCGGTGGTCGCCGCGCTGGCGCGGGTGGGCGAGGGCGGCGGGATGGCGCTGGGCTTCGGGCTGTTCGGGGTGCTGTCGATCATCCGGCTGCGCTCGGACTCCATCCAGCACGAGGAGGTCGCGTACTACTTCACGACGCTGGTGCTGGGGCTGCTGTGCGGGCTGCCGCACCTGGACTTCCCGGTGGCCGCCTCGATGGCCGCCTTCCTGCTGCTGGTCATCCATGTCGCCGACCACCCGCGGCTGTTCAGCCGCAGCCGCCGCGCGCTGGTCACGCTGGACGTGGTGCACAGCGATCCGGCCGAGCTGCGCGCCGACCTGGCCGCGCGCCTGGGGGAGCCGCTGAAGTGGACGGTGCAGGAAGTGGATTATGTCCGGGACCTGATGGTGGTGGATGTCCGCTTCCGCCTGCCGAAAGCTTTGCCGGAACTTTCCGGGTCCGTGACTCGTACAACGACACACCGCACCGCCGACCGGTCCCGCACGATCACCCGTCCCCGTACGCCCAGCAAGGAGACCGTGTGAGCCCCGTGATACCCGCCGTACGCGCCATCGGCCGCGCCGCGCTGGCCGCCCGCCCCATCACCCTGTCCGAACTCCAGGTCCGCGCCGAGCTGCTGGCCCGCTTCGACCACAGCTATCTCGTGCCGTACGAGATCTTCGCCGAGTTCGCCGCCGAGCTGACCGACCCGCGCAGACCCGGCGGCCCCTTCAAGTCGCTGTGCATCAACGGGCGCCGCTGGTTCCGCTACCACTCCGTCTACTACGACACCCCCGCGCTGCGCTGCTTCCACGACCACCGGCAGGGCCGCCGCCTCCGCTTCAAGATCCGCGAGCGGCTCTACGAGGACACCGGGGAGCGGCAGTTCGAGATCAAGCTCAAGGGGCGGCGCGGCGAGACGGTCAAGCACCGGCAGCCGCTGATGCCGGGCGACGCGGCGCTGGGGCAGGCCCCGCGCGGCTTCCTGGCCGCCGTCCTGGACCGTACGTACGGCATCCAGGCCCCCACGGACCTGGGACTGTCGATAGAGACCGACTACCAGCGGGCCACCTTCGTCGCGGACGGACAGCGCATCACCTGCGACGCGGGGCTGGTCTGCCGCGACCTGGAGACGGGGCGCACCGTGCGCTCCGACGGCGGCCTCGTCCTGGTCGAGACCAAGACCACCGGCCGCCTGACGGAGGCGGACCGGCTGCTGCACGGGTACGGGCTGCGCGCCGCGGAGTTCACCAAGTACTGCGGCGCGCTGGCCGCGCTGCGGCCGGACCTGAACGCGAACCGATGGCGGCGGGGGGGGGGGGCGGGCCCCCCCCCCTTTCCGGCGGCCTGAGCGCTTCGCCGGGGGCGCGGTGCGCCGTGGCCGGCCGCGCCCACGCGGCGGATCCGCAGAGCGACACGGCCCCGCGCCCCTTCTCGCGCAGCTCCCCGCGCCCCTGTAGGGCACGGCCGAATCGTCCTAGGGCCCGGCCCCGAACGCCGCCGTGATGCGCGCGCCGCCTCCCGCCCCCGCCCCGAACTCCACCGCGCCGCCCGACTCCTGGGCGGCGCGGCGCACGATGTCCAGGCCCAGCCCGGTGGAGCCGCCGCCGCTGTTGCCGCGCTCGTGGACATGGCCCTCGGGGAAGCCGGGCCCGTCGTCCTCCATGACCAGCAGGCCGCGGCCGCCGTCCGCCAGGACCGTCACACGCATGCCCGCGCCCTCCGGCGTGTGGTCGAAGACGTTGCCGATCAGGGCGTCCAGGGCGGCGGCCAGTTCGGTGTCGGCGCAGCGTACGGGGACGGGGGAGGCGGGGGCCGCGCAGTCCAGGGTGCGACCCTGGTCCTCGGCCAACGGGCGCCAGAAGTCGGCGCGTTCGCGGGCGACGGCCGCCAGATCGGCGTGCGGCGGGCCGTCCGTGTTCTCGCGCAGCGGTCTGCGGGCCGTCCGGATCACCTCGTCCACGCTGCGCTCCAGCGCCGCCACGTCCGCCGCGATCCGCTCCGCCTCCGCCGTGTCGCGCAGCCCCTCCGCGTCCAGGCGCAGCGCGGCCACCGGGGTGCGCAGGCGGTGCGCCAGGTCGGCGGCGTTCTCCCGCTCGGCGGTCAGGAAGCCGTGGATACGGTCGGCGAGATGGTTGAGCTGGGCGGCGACCAGGCGGAGTTCGGGCGGTCCGGACGGGGCGGCGCGGGCGGTCAGATCGCCCGCCGCGAGGCGGTCGGCGATCTGGGCGAGGCGGCGGGTGGAGCCCACCAGGCGGGCGCCGAGCCGGTCGGCGACGGCCAGGCCGAGCAGGATCAGGCCCGCGCCGAGCCCGGCGAAGGAGAGCGAGGAGGCCAGCGTGCCCGCGTACAACTGCTGGTCGCTGAGGGCGACATGGACGACGGCCGTGCCGCCGGCGATGCCCTGCACCGGCACCAGGACCGTACGCCCGCCGCCTGCGGGCTCGTAGGCGAAGGCCCGGCCGAAGCGGGCCAGCCGGATCGCGTCGGTCACCGCAGTGGCGGGGCCCAGGACCGTGCCGTCGGCCAGGATCACCGAAGTGCGCGGCAGATCGGGCCCGTTGGCGGAGGTGACGACCGTGGCGGCGGCCGCCCGGCCCCCGCCCGACAGCGCCTGGCCCACGCCGGTGGCCAGCGAGTGGGCGCGCGAGGTGGCGTCCGCGGTGGCCCGGTCGGCGGCGTGGCTGCGGGTGAGCAGGGCCAGCGGCACCAGCAGCGCGGCCAGCACGAGAGCGGTGGTCGCGGCGGTCAGGAGCAGGATGCTGCGGCGCACGGCTCACCCGTCGCCGTCGCACGAGCCATCGGACGAGCCGTCGGGCGCGGCCAGTTTGACGCCCACCGTGCGCACCGTATGGAGGTAGCGCGGGCGCTGCGCCGTCTCGCCCAGTTTCCGCCGCAGCCACGACAGATGGACGTCCACCGTCTTGTCGGCGCCGCCCAGCGGCTGCTGCCACACCTGGGCCAGCAGCTCGCGCCGGGATATCACCTGCCCGGCGCGGCGGGCGAGGTAGGCCAGCAGGTCGAACTCGCGCGGGGTCAGGTCCAGCGCCCGGCCCGCCAGGGACACCTCGCGGGCCGCCGCGTCCAGGACCAGCTCGCCCACCCGCAGGGCGGGCTCCGGCTCGGTGCCGCCCAGCCGGCGCAGCACCGCCTTGATGCGGGCGTCCAGTTGGGCCGCGCCGAACGGCTTGACGATGTAGTCGTCGGCGCCGTCGCCCAGCACCGCGACCATGTCCGGCTCCTCGTCCCGCGCGGTGGCCACGATCACCGGTACGTCGCTGACGGCCCGCAGCATCCGCAGGACCTGCGCGCCGTCCACGTCCGGCAGCCCCAGATCCAGGACGACCAGGTCGGGGCGGTCGGTCACGGCGGCGTCCAGACCGGACATGCCGGTCGCGGCGGTGGCCACGGCGTGGCCGCGGTCGCGCAGCGCACGCACCAGCGCGCCGCGCAGCTGCGGGTCGTCCTCGACGACGAGGAGATGGGACATGCCGCCACCGTAGCCAGGCGGGCCGGCCGCGGGGGAGCCCCGGCCTCGGTCTTTGAACGGGCCTTAACCGGACGTTAGGAAAGGGTGCGGGAGGGTGGGGCGACGGGCAGACGCGCCTCCGTAAGGGGCGCGGGACCGCGCCGGCAGGCGGCTTTGCCGCGTGGGCGCGACCAGCCGCCACAGACGGCCCGCAGTCGACCGAACGGCCGGACAACCGGGAGGAACAGCAGATGGCTTGGCGCAGTGTGGCCGTGACGGCGGCCTGGGTGTGCGCGGTGGCCGGGGCGGGCGCCCTGGGCGCCTGGTCGCTGGCGAACGCCGACACCGGCGGCCGCAACACCCGGGCGGCCCCGCTGGACGACGCCGCCGTACGCGACAAGCTCGCCGCGGCCCGCTCCGCCTCCCCGCAGCCCGCCGCCACCCCTTCGACGGCGCCTGCGGAGCGCACCGCCGCCCCCACGCCGCACACCACCGGCGGCACCGTCCGCGTCACCGGCGGCAGCGTCACCGCCCAGTGCCGCGCCGACGGCCGGATCTACCTCACCGCCTGGAGCCCGGCTTCGGGCTACCGCGTCAAGGACGAGGTCGCCCGCGGCCCGGCCGCCGTCGCCGTCATCGCCTTCGAGCGCATCGACAACGGCGACGACGGCGAGGACCGCGCGTACGGGATCGGCTGCGCCCAGGGCAGGCCGCAGGCCGTACCGCCCGCGGGCCAGGGCGACGACGACGCCGATGACGACGACTGAGCGGTGCGCGGGCGGGCGCCGGGGCCGCCGACAGTGTGTCGACGGGCGTGGCGAGCGCCATACACAGTGTCGGTACCGGCGGCGGGAGGGTGATCCCTAGGCTGAGGACGTGCGCCGCCCTCCCGGCGGACCCGAGCGACCCGATCCGAGGTACTGACCGTGACCACGATGCCTCCCTCCTCCCTGCCCGACCCCGCCGCCGGTGCGGCGGTCAAGGCCGCCGACCGCGCCCACGTCTTCCACTCCTGGTCCGCGCAGGGCCTGATCGACCCGCTCGCCGTAGCCGGCGCCGAGGGCTCCTACTTCTGGGACTACGACGGCAACCGCTACCTCGACTTCTCCTCCCAGCTGGTCAACACCAACATCGGCCACCAGCACCCCAAGGTCGTCGCCGCGGTCCAGGAGCAGGCCGCCAAGCTGTGCACCATCGCGCCGGGCTTCGCCGTGGACGTACGCTCCGAGGCCGCCCGCCTGATAGCCGAGCGCACCCCCGGCGACCTCGACAAGATCTTCTTCACCAACGGCGGCGCCGAGGCGGTCGAGAACGCCGTCCGCATGGCCCGCCTGCACACCGGCCGTACGAAGGTGCTCTCCACCTACCGCTCGTACCACGGCGCCACCGCCGCCGCGATCAACCTCACCGGCGACCCGCGCCGCTGGCCCTCGGACACCGCCTCCGCCGGCGTCGTCCACTTCTGGGGCCCCTTCGCCTACCGCTCGCCCTTCCACTCCGTCTCCCAGGAGCAGGAGTGCGAGCGCGCGCTGGCCCACCTGGAAGAGACCATCGCCTTCGAGGGCCCGGCCTCCGTCGCCGCGATCATCCTGGAGACCGTCCCCGGCACCGCGGGCATCATGGTCCCGCCGCCCGGCTACCTGGCGGGCGTCCGCGAGATCTGCGACCGCTACGGCATCGTCTTCATCCTGGACGAGGTCATGGCGGGCTTCGGGCGCACCGGCCGCTGGTTCGCCGCCGACCACTTCGACGTCGTCCCCGACCTGCTCACCTTCGCCAAGGGCGTCAACTCCGGCTACGTCCCCCTGGGCGGCGTCGCCCTCTCCGCCGAGATCGCCGAGACCTTCTCCCAGCGTCCCTACCCGGGCGGCCTGACGTACTCGGGACACCCCCTGGCCTGCGCCTCCGCCGTGGCGACGATCAACGCCATGGCCGAGGAGCGCATCGTGGAGAACGCCGCCGAGATCGGCGAGAAGGTCATCGGCCCGGGCCTGCGGGAGATCGCCGGGCGCCACGCCTGCGCCGGCGAGGTGCGCGGCCTGGGCGTCTTCTGGGCACTGGAGCTGGTCAAGGACAAGCAGACCCGCGAGCCGCTGGTGCCCTACAACGCCGCGGGCGCGGCCAACGCCCCCATGGCCGCCTTCGCCGCCGCCTGCAAGGAACGCGGCCTGTGGCCGTTCGTGAACATGAACCGCACCCATGTCGTCCCGCCCTGCACCGTCACCGAGGCGGAGGCCAAGGAAGGCCTGGCCGCCCTGGACGAGGCACTCTCGGTGGCGGACGCGCACACGGTGTGAGCCATGGGGCGTTCCTCGCCTCCCGAGACGCACGCTGCGTGACAGCCCCCCACGGCCCTCGCCTATCGTGATGGCGAGGGCCGCGCTCCCGCACGCGGTCATGAGGACGTCGAAGGAGACGGACACGATGCCCGCCGGCGGAGCCAGCGCAGTCATACGGCGCAGCACCCTGCGCCAGCAGATCGCCGACGCGCTGCTGGACGAGGTGCTGGCGGGCCGGCTGCCCTCAGGCCACCAGTTCACCGTCAAGGAGATCGCCGACCAGTACGGCGTCTCCGCGACGCCCGTGCGCGAGGCCCTGCTGGACCTGTGCGCCCAGGGCCTGCTGGATGTCGAACAGCACCGCGGCTTTTGCGTGCACGCGTTCACGGCCGCCGATTTCCGGTCAATGGTCGAGGCCCGCACCCTCATCATCGAGGGCATCTTCCGCGGCCGGGCCGACCAGGCGCTGCGCACCGCCCCGTGCTCGGTGATGGTCTCCATCCGGCGCCGCGCCGAGGAGGCCGAACGGGCCGCCCGCGCGGGCGACTTGGACGTTCTCATCGGCTATGACCTGCGCTTCTGGCGAGAGCTGGGAAGCATCATAGGAAACCCGTACATCACCGAATTTCTCGGGCGAATCCGGGTGCAGACCTGGGTCTTCGCGGTGCCGCTGCTGCGCCGCCGCACCGACCTGGAGGGCTACCTCTGGCACGGCCACCGCGAGCTGGTCAACGCCGTCGTACGCCATGACCTGGCCGAGGCACAACGGCTTGTTCGCGAGTACAACGAGCACTCCCTCTCTCTCGTCGAGGGCCTCGCCTAGCGCTACGCTGCCCCGACCATCGACCGAAGAGACACCCCTGACGGCCCGTGTGCGTACGGTATGCCGTGCGCCCTGTACGCGAGGTCCTTCCTGTACGTACCGTGTCCGCACGCACCCGACCGGAAGCGAGCATTCACCCGTGGCATGTGACCTGTGGCTGGTACCCCTCGTCGATGTGTTGTGCCACAGCCCCGACAACCCCTTCTCCGAGGAACTCGCCGCATATGACGCGGCGCTCACCGAAGCGGGCCTGCCGCCCGTCCCCGTCTTCAGCTACATGCCGGGCCTGTCCGGCGATGTCGCGCCGGTCGCCGGCTTCGACTACGACGCCCTGCACTTCCTGCGCCGCGCCTACCTCCTGCAGATCTGCGGCCTCGCGGTGACCCCGGTGGGCGAACTGGGCGGCGACTACGAGCAGTTGCTGGAGATGTTCGAGACCACCGCCCAGCAGTCGCACCTGGTCTGGCACTACGACCACGCCGGGGCCTACGTACCCGTCGACTTCCCGCACCCGCTCGCCAACGACGAACTCCTGGAGGGCGGCGGCCCCTTGGGCTCCTCCCACGGCCTGCTGCGCGACCTGGAGCTGGTCGCCCCCGCCATCGGCATCGACCCCGCCAACCCGCCCGGCGCACCCGCGCCGCCCACCCGCCCCACCTCCCTGGAGGAGCGGGCCGACGGCACCCCCGCCGACGACAGCCCCTTCGCCCGCGAGCGGCACGTCTGGCTGGGCCTGCACGCCGCGGCCACCCGCAGCCTCGGCCAGGGCTCGATGATCGTCTTCAGCTGAGCGCGCCCCCGGCCCTCAGGGCCGGGGGCCGCACACCGGCTCCCCGGATCACCGAGGCGGCTCGGGGGGCCGCTGCCGCGGCATGTTGGGGCGCGTCCCCGGCGGCAGCGCGGTCAGCCGCGGCTGGCCGTTGCTCTCCGGGCGCGGCCCCCACGGCACCGTCGACTGCGTGGCCAGCGGCGCCGGTCCGACCCTGAACTCCACCATCCAGTCGGAGGTTTCGGACCGTACGAGCTCCGCGATGTCCTCGCTGAAGCGCCGCAGCACCCCAAGGCAGCGCTCCGCCGCCTCGCTCGCGGTGCCCTCCGTCGGGCCGAGCACCTCGCGCACGCTCTCCGAGGCCCAGTCGAACTGCAGCGTCTCCAGGCGCCGTTGCACGGCCTGCGCGGTGGCGACATCGCGCATCCAGCCGGCCGTCACCCCGAAGAAGCGGTCACAGCCCACGCACACCACGGCCACCAGCAGCGCCACATACCCCCACCGCGACCCGCCGCCGAACACCCCGGTCAGATCCAGCAGCGGCAGCAGCCCGCCGACGGCCACGCCGAGGGCGGCGCCCAGGCGCAGCGCGCGGGCGCCGCGCCGCTTCCATACGCGGTCCTTGAGATACCAGTCGGCGACGCGCAGCGCGCCCGCCTCCACCCACTGGTACAACTCGTCCAGGCGTTCCGCCGGTTCGCCCCAGTCCCCGAGCGGGAAGGACCGGCCCGCGAGGTCGTCCCGACCCCGGCCCTGGCCCCGCCCGCCCTCCTCCCGAGGGGGACCCTCGGGCTGCATCTCCGGCTGACTCACCCGTGCACTCCCTCTTGCAGATACGTGCGGTGCGCGCGGTACGTACGAGACGGCCGACTTACGCGCAGCACCCTTCCTACCGCCGAACGGCTGGCCTCGCCCCCAAGATCGCGATATTTCCGCCCGGAAGTGGCGTCACGTCGGCTATGGGCCCGCCCGGTGCCTCACTCGAAAGAGGTCCCGCGCGTCGCGGCGGCGCCCGTGACCCTGCCGCACCCGCCCCTGAGGGCCCTGCGCACCCGCAGGCAAAGCCCCGGCGCGGCGCCCGGATACCCTGGCCCCGTGAAGGTCCTCGTCATCGGCGGCGGCGCCCGCGAACATGCCCTGTGCCGCTCTTTGTCCCTCGATCCCGACGTCACCGCGCTGCACTGCGCCCCCGGCAACGCCGGCATCGCCGAGGTGGCGGAGCTGCACCAGGTCGATGCCACCGACGGCGCGGCCGTCGCCGACCTGGCGGCGAGCCTGGAGGCGGAGCTGGTCGTCGTCGGCCCCGAAGCCCCCCTGGTCGCCGGCGTCGCGGACGCGGTGCGCGCCCGTGGCATCCCCGCCTTCGGCCCCTCCGCCCAGGCGGCGCAGCTGGAGGGTTCCAAGGCCTTCGCCAAGGACGTGATGGCCGCCGCGGGCGTTCCCACCGCCCGCAGCTACGTCTGCGCCACCCCCGCCGAGGTCGACGAGGCCCTGGACGCCTTCGGCGCCCCCTACGTCGTGAAGGACGACGGCCTGGCCGCGGGCAAGGGCGTCGTGGTCACCGACGATCTTGAGCAGGCCCGCGCGCACGCCAACGCCTGCGACCGCGTTGTCATCGAGGAGTTCCTGGACGGCCCCGAGGTCTCCCTGTTCGCCGTCACCGACGGACAGAGCGTGGTGCCCCTTCAGCCCGCCCAGGACTTCAAGCGCGCCCTGGACGCCGACCAGGGCCCGAACACCGGCGGCATGGGCGCGTACAGCCCGCTGCCGTGGGCCGACCCCAAGCTGGTCGAGGAGGTCCTGCAGACCGTCCTGCAGCCCACCGTGGACGAGCTGCGCCGCCGCGGCACGCCCTTCTCGGGCCTTCTGTACGCGGGCCTGGCGATCACCTCGCGCGGCGTGCGCGTCATCGAGTTCAACGCCCGCTTCGGCGACCCGGAGACCCAGGTCGTCCTGGCCCGGCTCAAGACGCCCCTGGCGGGCCTGCTGCACGCCGCGGCGACCGGCTCCCTGGCCGCCCTCCCGCCGCTGCGCTGGAGCGACGGCGCCGCGGTCACGGTCGTCATCGCCTCGCACAACTACCCGGGTACGCCGCGCACCGGCGACCCCATCCGGGGCCTGGCCGACGTCGCCGAGCAGGACGCTCCCCAGGCGTACGTGCTCCACGCGGGCACCAAGCAGGAGGCCGACGGCACCGTCGTCAGCGCGGGCGGGCGCGTACTGTCCGTGACCGCCACGGGCGCGGACCTGACCACGGCCCGTGACCGCGCCTACCGCGCGGTGGGCCGGATCACCCTGGAGGGCTCCCACCACCGCACGGACATCGCGGCCAAGGCGGCGCAGGGCTGAGCCCCCGCGCGGGCACAAGCGGGCACAAGCGGCCGGGAACGCTCTTCACCATGCGTTCCCGGCTTTACCCAAAGCCATTCCATCGAGTGACCGCACCGTCATCCTGCTGACGTGGGCGGAACCCCCAACTAGGGTGCCGCACAAGCGTCCTGTGGCTGCTGCGCCGGAATCCGGCCCGCCGGCCCCGGCGGCGTCCGGCAAGTGGCTCACCGACATTGCGATGTCAGTGGCCGGTGCCACAGTGGTGGGGGGAGTGAGCAACGTCGTCGACGGGCGCCCGGTCCGTCAGCACCGTTGCCCCTTTCTCCCGTGTTCTCCCGTCCCGTGATCTCTTTGTCCGTTCCCAGGACAGCAGGGGGTGTGCAGGCTCGTGGCAGGTCCGGAGGCAGGCGCCCAGGCGGCGCGCGCCTGCGCCCTCGCGGTGCTGCGGATCCGCGGCGCGGCGCTGGGCGCGGCCCTGTTGCCCGCGGCGGTGGCGGTGGTGCTGCTCATCGGCGGCGCCACCGGGCGCATCGGCAGCTTCGAGGACGGCAGTTGGGGCGCGGCGCGCTGGGCGGTGACCGGCGTGGCCCTGGTGGTGCTCGCCGTGGCGGCGCTGGTGGCCGTGGTGGTCGCCCGCGCCAGGCCCGCGCTCAGCCCCACCGTCCCCATCGCCGAGGAGTCGGCCCCCGACCTCTACCGCCTGGTACGCGACCTCGCCGAGCGCCTGGAGGTCCCCGCGCCGTCCGCGATAGCCCTGACCCCCGACTGCGACAGCTGGCTGGAGGACCGTACGCACCGCGCGCACGCCTCACCCGAACGCGGCCGTCGGCCGGGCAGGAAGCGGTCCGGCGGCAGGGCCGGGTCGGCGGGCGGCAGCAGCGGTGGGCCCGAGGCCGTCGGAGGCGGGCGCGGCGCCGAGCGCGCCGCCCAGGCGCCGGTGCTGGTCATCGGCTCGCCGTTCCTGTGGTGGATGCGGGTGGCCGAGCTGCGGGCGCTGCTGGCGCCGGTCGTCGCGGGCACCGGCCCCTCGGCGCAGCCCGACATAGCCGCCGCCCGCCGCTTCGTCCGCGGCCTGGACGCGGCCGTCGCGGTCTCCGCCCGCGCCCGCGGCCCCCTGCGCGGGCCGGTCCTGGGCCTGGTGGGGCGGCTCTCCCGGCTGATGCTCAGGGCCTGCAGGGACCACGCCGCCGAGATGGAGCGCGGGGTCGCGGCCGCCGCCTCCGAGCGCGCCCAGACCGTCGACTACGGCCTGCGGATCGTCGCCCAGGAGCAGGTGGGGCTGGCGTACGCGGGCTGGGACCGGCTGCTGACCCGGGTGGCGCTGCCCGCCTGGCGGATGGGCCGCTGGCCCTCCCGGCTGGACGCCGGGGTGGTCTCCGCCCTGACCGAGCTCTCCCGCCGCGACCGCCTGGCCGAGGGCTTCGCCTCGCGCCTGGGCGAGCGCCCGGCCTGCGACCTGCTGGAGGAGCCCGGCGCCGTCGACCGCGCCGCCTCCCTGCTGGCCGCCCGCCTCTTCCACGGCGGCCCGGCCGAGCCGGGGCCCACCTGGTCCCCGATCGGCTGGAGCCAGTATCCGGAGGAGGTCGTGGACCGCAAGTGGCGCCTGGAGGCCGCCCGCCTGCACCGCGTCCTGGACGACCTCCCGCCGCCCGCGGCCTCGGCCGCCACCGCGTCCGGGCCCGCCCCCTCCATACCCACCGGTACCCCCGAAGGGCGCCCGGGCGCCGAGTGCTCGGGCCCCACACTCGCCCGCGTCATCGAGCACCTCGTACGCGACGAGGGCGCGGGCGATCTGGTCGCCGCCCGCCTGGGCGCCGAGCTGGAGCGCGAGGAGCGCGAGGAACGGGCACGGGCCGCGCGCGCGGCATCCCGTACCCGCGGCAAGAACAGCAAGGGCAACAAGAGCAACAAGAACGGCAAGAACAGCAAGGCCGCCAAGGACACCGAGCACACCACGCACCCCGAGAGCCCCGAAGGCCGCACGGGAGGCTCGGACGGCCCGGACGGCGCGAACTCGGCGCCCACCCCTACCTCCACCCCCGCTCCCGCACCCGGCGCGCACCCCGCGGACGGCCCGGACCCCGCCGACGCCCCGGCGGGCCCGGACACCACGGGCATCCCCCTGTCCTGGGGCGACGGCCTGGGCGAGACGGGCGTACCGCTCTTCCCGCTGCAACCACCCCGTACCACCCGCGAGTTGCTCGCCGACCACGTCACGGCGATGGTCTGCTGCGCCGCGGTGGACACCGCCGGCGCCGCCCCCGGCCTGGACTGGCTGGACGGCCCCGCGCTCCTCGTCGGCGGCGAGCGCCGCAGCGACTTCGGCCGCCCCGTGCTCAGCCTCGTCGACGACGGCGACGCCGAACCGCTGCGCGGCTGGCTGAACACCATCGGCGTGCGTCCGGAAAAGCCGGTCCGGCTCGTGTGACGCGGCAGCGGTGGCGGGCCGCGGGGGAGCGGGAGTGTCCATCTGTACGGGAGCGGCGGCCGAATGTTCCCTTCCAGTTCGCGTTTCGGGGCCCTGGGGCCGCCAATTCACGACGAAGGGTGACGGGGTGAGTGCGTAATGTGATGTGCTGGGTTCGGTCACGGTCGTTCAACCGAACACGAAGGTGAGTACAGATCCGGCCGACTCGGTCGGCGGGGGGACGCGGGAGGGGAGCCAAGGGTGGGGACGGAGCAGATCCGGCGCTGGGAGTCGGGCGCTCTCGCGCACGCGGTCACGGACCCGTTCGGACAGGGCCCACTGCCATGGCTGCGCGGCAGCGAGAACTACTTCGACTCCGGTCAGGTGGTCCCGTGGTACGTCGATCCGGCCCTCGCCCGGGGCGATGCGCGCCTGCCCGCGCCCCGTACGAACACCTGCCCCCGCACCGCCGACGACGTGCACCGCCAGATCAAGGGCTTCGCCACCACCGGCACGGTCGCCCCCGGCGAGGCCATCGACTTCCGGGTCTCCGTCGACCCGCCCCAGCCCTTCAGCATCGACGTCTACCGCATCGGCCACTACGGCGGCGCCGGTGCCTCCAAGCTCACCACCAGCCCCCGGCTGTCCGGCATCGTCCAGCCGCTCCCGCTCACCGCCGACCGCACGGTCTCCTGCCACCACTGGTGGATGTCCTGGCGCCTGCAGGTCCCCGCGTACTGGAACGTGGGCGCGCACGTGGCCGTGCTGACCACCGCCGACGGCTACCGCTCCCACATCCCCTTCACCGTCCGCGACGACCACCCCGCCGACCTCCTGCTGGTCCTGCCCGACATCACCTGGCAGGCCTACAACCTCTATCCGGAGGACGGCCGTTCGGGCGCCAGCCTCTACCACGCCTGGGACGAGAAGGGCGCCCTGCTCGGCGAGCGGGACGCCGCCACCACCGTCTCCTTCGACCGCCCCTACGCCGGCGCCGGCCTGCCCCTGCACGTCGGCCACGCCTACGACTTCATCCGCTGGGCCGAGCGCTACGGCTACGACCTGGCCTACGCCGACGCCCGCGACCTGCACGCCGGACGCGTGGACGCCTCCCGCTACCGCGGCCTGGTCTTCCCCGGCCACGACGAGTACTGGTCCACCCCCATGCGCCGCACCGTCGAGGCCGCCCGCGACGGCGGCACCTCACTGGTCTTCCTCTCCGCCAACACCATGTACTGGCAGATCGAGCTCTCCCCCTCCCCCTCGGGCCCCGACCGGCTGCTGACCTGCCACAAGCGCCAGGGCCCGGGCCGCCCGGCCCTGTGGCGCGAGGCGGGCGAGCCCGAGCAGCAGCTGATGGGCATCCAGTACGCGGGCCGGGTGCCCGACCCCGCGCCGCTGATCGTCCGCAACAGCGACCACTGGCTGTGGGAGGCGACCGGCGCGTACGAGGGCGACGAGCTGCCGGGCCTGGTAGCGGGCGAGGCCGACCGCTACTTCCCGCGCACCTGCCTGCCCGAGCACACCCGCCGCATCCTGCTCGCCCACTCCCCGTACGAGGACAGCGAGGGCACCCGCCGCCATCAGGAGACCTCGCTGTACCGCGCCCCCAGCGGCGCCCTGGTCTTCGCCTCGGGCACCTTCGCCTGGTCCCCGGCCCTGGACCGCCCGGGCCATGTCGACGAGCGCGTCCAGCGCGCCACGGCCAACCTCCTGGACCGCATCTGCAAACGCGACTGACCGCGAAAGGCCACGTCACCGCCCCGCGGCCGGCCCCAGCTCCCGGGCCAGCGCGACCGTGAGGGCCCGGAAGACGCGTACCTCCGGATTCGGGTCCCCGGCGCGGGTGGCCAGCACGCTGTGCGCCCACGGCGCGTCCAGCACGGGTACGAACACCGTCCCCGGCCAGGGGTAATAGCGCGCGAAGGACTTCAGCCCCGACCCCACACCGCGCCCGGCCGCCACGCTCGTCAGGACGTCGTGCGGGTTCAACGCCCGGTCGGGGGCGCGCCGTTGACCCTCGTCGAAGTAGAGGTAGTCGGCGAAGGGGCGCGGGGTGTGCCGGGGCACCTGTAGGAACGGCAGGTCGATGACGTCCGCGAGCCGCAGCCCCTCACCGGCCGCGTCGGCCAGCGGCGAGTGCGCCGAGACCCCCACGATCCGCTGCTCGGTGGTCAGCACGTCCACCTCGATGTCCTCGGCCTGCACGGCGGGCCGTACGAACGCCACGTCCACCCGGTCCTCGCGCAGCGCGCTGCAGTGCTCGGTGAACATCAACTCCACCAGCGTCAGCGGCACTTCGGGCCGCGCCCGGCGAAAGGCGCTGACCGCCGCCGGCGTCACCTCCGAGGAGCCGTGCCCCATGACGCCGACCCGCAGCGCCCGCACCGGCGGCGTGCTGCGGGCGGCCTCGGACATGTCCTCCACCGCGGCGTTCGCGGCGGCCAGCAGCGTACGGGCGTGGGAGACCAGCCGCCGCCCGGCCGCCGTCGGCACGACCGGGGCGCGCTCCAGCAGCTGCGTACCGAACTCCCGCTCCAACTGCTGCACATGCGCGGTCACCGCGGCCGGGGACAGGAACAGCCGGGCGGCGGCCCGGCCGAAGTGCTCCTCCTCGACCACGGCCAGAAACGAAGACAGCCGCCGCAGATCCATACCGCCACCATACGGCCGCCCACCTGCCGCTTCCCGGGGCCGTTCACGATTGCTGAACGGGGGCGGCGCCGGTGCCCCCGCGGCCCGTACAACGGCTGTCATGACGAGTACGACAGGCGCGACCTGCACGGCGGGCGGAGCGACGACGACAGCACCCACCTCACACCCGGCACCCCTTTCGCACCAGGCACCCGCCGCACCCCGCCGCCACTGGCTGCGCGCGGGCTGGGTGATGACCGCCTCCGGCTGGAGCGCCAACCAGTTCTCCGCCCTGCTGGGCGCCTACCGCAGCGACCTCGGGCTGGCCACCGCCACCACCACGGCCCTGTTCGCGGTCTACGTCCTGGGCCTGATACCCGGCCTGCTGCTCGGCGGCCCGCTCGCCGACCGCCGCGGCCGCCGCCCGGTCGTCTTCGCCTCGCTGGCCCTGTCCGCGCTGGCCACCTGCCTGCTGATGGCGGGCCCCGCCGTCACCTGGCTGATGTGGCCGGGCCGCTTCGTTACCGGCATCGGCGCCGGAGCGCTGCTCAGCGCGGGCAGCGCCTGGATCAAGGAGCTGTCCTCGGCGCCGCACGACACCGTCTCGGCGCCGGGTGTCGCGGCCCGCCGCTCCGGCCTCTTCCTCTCGGCGGGCTTCGCCACCGGCGGCCTGGCCGCGTCCCTGATCGCGCAGTGGGCCCCGCAGCCCATGATCACGGCGTACGTCCCGCACCTGGTGCTCTCCGCCGCGGCCGCCCTCAGCGCGGCCCGCGTCCCCGAGACCCTCCAGCGGCGCCAGGTCCCCTCTCGCCCCACCGCCCCCATCAGCACCGCCCACCCCAAGGCCTTCCGCCGCCTGGTGGCCCCCGTCGCCCCCTGGGTGTTCATCGCCCCCAGCGTCGCCCTGGCGACCCTGCCCGGACTGGTCGCCGTGAACCTGGCCGGCTGGCAGACCGTCTACGCGGGCGTCATGACCGCCGTCACCCCGGGCGCCGGGATCCTCATGGCCCCGCTCGCCCGCCGCCTCGCCGCCAAGCACCGCATCGCCACCGCCGTGGTGGGCCTGGCCGCCGCCTGCCTCGGGCTGGTCGTCGCCGCGCTCTCCGTCGCCTGTACCCAGCCCGTCGTCGGCCTGGTCGCCGCCGCCGTCCTCGGCGCCGGATACGGGCTGTGCGTGGCGTACGGCCTCACCGAGGTCGCCGTGCTCGCGCCGCCGCACCGGCTGGCCCGCCTCACCGCCCGCTTCTGGGCGCTGTGCTACCTGGGCTTTCTGACCCCGTACGCCATCACCCTGCTCTCCGGCGCCTTCGCCCCCGCCACGGTCCTGCTCGGCGCCGCCGCGCTGGCCGTCCTCACCCTGGTGACGGTCCTGTGGCAGGCGGCACGAAAGACCACATAACCGGCGGATCGCCGCACGCTCCTGCACCTGGCGCGACCCTGCGGGTCCAACGCCAGGGCGCATACGGGAGAATCGGAAGGACTCCTGGATCAACCTACGCGGAGGCAGCGTGTCCGGATTCGTAGAAAAGCCCGAGCCGGTGGAGGTTCCGGGGCTCACCCACCTCCACACCGGCAAGGTGCGCGACCTCTACCAGAACGCCGCCGGCGAACTGATCATGGTCGCCAGCGACCGCACCTCCGCCTTCGACTGGGTGCTGCCCACCGAGATCCCCGACAAGGGCCGGATCCTCACCCAGCTGTCGATGTGGTGGTTCGACCAGCTCGCCGACCTCGTGCCGCACCACGTCGTCTCCACCGACGTCCCGGCCGGCGCCCCCGCCGACTGGGCCGGGCGCACGATGGTGTGCAAGTCCCTCTCGATGGTCCCGGTCGAGTGCGTGGCCCGCGGCTATCTCACCGGCTCCGGCCTGGCCGAGTACGACCAGACCCGTACGGTCTGCGGCCTCGCGCTGCCCGAGGGCCTCCTGGACGGCTCCGAGCTGCCCGCGCCGATCTTCACCCCGGCCACCAAGGCCGCCGTCGGCGAGCACGACGAGAACGTCTCCTACGAGGAGGTCGCCCGCCAACTCGGCGCCGAGACCGCCGCCCAGCTGCGCCAGACGACCCTCGCCGTCTACGGCAGGGCCCGGGACATCGCCCGCGAGCGCGGCATCATCCTGGCGGACACCAAGTTCGAGTTCGGCTTCGCGGGCGAGGAGCTGACCCTCGCCGACGAGGTGCTGACCCCGGACTCCTCCCGCTTCTGGCCGGCCGACCAGTGGCAGCCGGGCCGCCCCCAGCCGTCCTTCGACAAGCAGTTCGTGCGCGACTGGCTGGTCTCCGAGGACGCGGGCTGGGACCGCAACGGCCAGGAGCCGCCGCCCGCCCTGCCGCCCGGCATCGTGGCCCGCACCCGCGCCAAGTACGTCGAGGCCTACGAGCGCCTGACCGGTCTCACCTGGTCCTGAGGCGTGTGTGCGGCATCCCGCCCGTACGTCGGGCGGGATGCCGCGGGCCCGTCCAGGGGTACGCGAAAGGCCCCGGTCGCGATGACCGGGGCCTTTTCTCTGAGCGGACGACGAGACTCGAACTCGCGACATCCACCTTGGCAAGGTGGTGCTCTACCAACTGAGCTACGTCCGCATGCACTGCGCTCGGCGGTTTTCCGTGCGGTGCGCAGTCCACTATAGCCAATGCGGCAGGTCCCCCGTGCCGCGAACGGCGCAGTGGACGCCGTCGTACGGGCCGATTCCCGACGGCACAAGGGAGTTGGCCCGCGGTGTGTGACGTACGGCACGTGCGGTGGGTGCGGCCCCGCGCTCCGGGCGGAGCGGAACGCGGGACGGGACGGGCGGCCGTCCACAACCGGAGGCTCACCCCTGCCCGGGCACCTTGCGGGTGGTCACCGCGATCCGGTTCCACGCGTTGATGGTGAAGATCATCGCGATCAGCTGGGCCAGCTCCTGCTCGGAGAACTGCCCGGCGGCCCGCTCGTACACCTCGTCCGGCACCCCGCCCGGCAGCAGCGTCACCGCTTCGGTGAGCGCGAGCGCCGCCTGCTCCTTCTCGGTGTAGAGCCACTCGGCCTCGTGCCAGGCGCTGAGCAGATACAGCCGCTGCTCGCTCTCGCCGTCCTTGCGGGCGTCGGTGGTGTGCATGTCCAGGCAGTACGCGCAGTTGTTGAGCTGCGAGGCGCGGATCTTGACCAGCTCGACCAGCGAGTGCTCCAGGTGCTCACGCGCCGCGGTGTCCAGGGCGATCATCGCCTTGAAGGCCTTGGGGGCGTGCTCGGCGAAGTCGATCCGGCGGGAGTGCTGTGGTGTCGTCATGCCGTCGACTCTAGGAGCCGGAGTGACCGCACCCATGGTGCACTTCCGGACCGATTCCCTGGGCCAATCCACCGAGCGGTCCAGAGCCTTCCCCCGCGCCCGCCGGCCTCACAGCCACCCCCGCTCCCGCGCGATCCGCGCCGCCGCGTGACGGTTGTCCGCCGACAGCTTCGCCGCGGCCGAGGAGAGGTAGTTGCGTACCGTCCCCTGCGACAGCGAGGCCCGCTCGGCGATCTCCGCGATCGGCGCCCCGTCCTCCGCGTGCTCCAGCACCTCGGCCTCCCGTGCCGTCAGCGGCGAGTCGCCCGCACTGATCGCGTCGGCCGCCAACTCCGGGTCCACATAACGGCTCCCGCCGTGCACACTGCGGATGATCTCCGCCAGCCGCTGCGCCGAGACCGTCTTGGGCACGAACCCCCGCACCCCCGCCTCCAGCGCCCGCTTCAGATGCCCGGGCCTGCCGTGACTGGTGACGATCATCGTCTTGCAGCCGGGGAGCTCATTGCGTACGGACCTGGCCACCGCCACCCCGTCGGCCCCCGGCATCTGCAGATCCAGCACCGCCACATCCGGCCGGTGCGCCCGCGCCATCGCCAGCGCCTCGGGCCCGGACGCCGCCTCGGCCACCAGCAGCAGATCGTCCTCCAGGGCCAGCAGCGCGGCCAGCGCCCCCCGGATCAGATGCTCGTCGTCGGCCAGCAGCACCCGGATCGCTCGCTCGCTCATGCCGCCTCCTGTACGGGCAGCTCCACCGTCAGGCGGTACGCACCGCCCGGACGCCGCTGCGACTCCAGGGTGCCGCCCAGCGGCACCAGCCGCTCCCGCAGGCCCTTCAGGCCGCTGCCCCCGGCGTGCGCGTCGGGGCCCGGACCCCCGTGCCGGGCCCCGTCGTTCTCCATCACCAGCACTGCCCGCTCCTGTTCCACCCGTGCCCTGATCACACAGCACCCGGCGTCCGGCGCATGCCGCAGCACGTTCGTGGTGCCTTCCCGTACGACCCAGCCCAGCGCCGACTGCACCTCGGCCGGCAGGTCCGTCGCCTCGTCCGCCTCTATCCGGCAGCTGATCCCGGCGGCCCGCAGGATGGACCGCGCCCCGGCCAGCTCCACATGCAGATCGGCCTTCCGGTAGCCGCGTACCACCTCGCGCACCTCGCGCTGCGACTCCTGCGCGATCCGCTGCACCTCCACCATCTGGTCCACGGCCTCGGGCCGCTCGCGCCGCGCCAGCTGCACGGCCAGCTCGCTCTTGAGCGCGATCACCGCCAGATTCCGCCCCATCACGTCGTGCATGTCCCGCGCGAACCGCAGCCGCTCCTCGGCGACGGCCAGCCGGGCCTGTACGCCGCGCGCGGCCTCCAGTTCCCATACGACGCGCAGGTGCCAGGCGTTGGGGCGGCCGACGATGGTGCCGAGCAGGGCGGGGAGGAAGACGGACACCACTGTGGGTACGCCGACCTCCAGCAGCCCGCCGGCCAGCCCCATACCGGTTCCGGCCACCAGGGCCACTGCGGCCACCGTCCCCAGCACGATCCGGGGGCGCGTCACCACACCCCAGGTTGTGTAGAACGGCAGGGGCGCTACCCCGAGGGCGTACCCGGCCCCCTGAACGGCGGCCTTGTCGGCGGCTTCCGCGGTGAAGACCATCGCTATGCCGGTGACCCAGGCCATGAGCGCCAGGGCGCCCGAGACAGCCATCAGCAGCCGGGGAGCCGGACCGCGCCCCAGGTAGTGATCCAGCGCGCGGTTCAACTGCGGCTTGGAGAGGACGGCCTGGGCCAGGACGATGCCGATCGTGGCCGCCGCCCAGGACGCGGCGGGCGTCCCGCCGAGCGCCGTCGGCATCAGCGGGGGCAGCGCGATCACGGCGAAGAACCAGCTGACGGCGTACAGCGCCCACCGGACGTAGCCGTCGATCTGAGCCGCCTTGCCCCGCCCCTTCCAGCTCCTGCGCACCCGCCCGATCACGCGATCCCCGCCTTCGTCCCCGACCATGCCTACCGCCGCGGCTCCCACTGGAACCACCGCTTCACAGCAAACACCGCCAGCGCGATCCAGACCAACCCGATGACCAGCAGCTTCACGGTCTCGCCCAGGTCGGCCGCACCGGACCAGCCGGCCCGTACGAGCCCCACCACCGGGGACAGCGGCAGGAATTCGAGCACCGCGGCCACCCGGTCCGGCAGCATCGAGAAGGGGAAGAAGAGCCCGGACCCCATCATCGACAGCAGGTACAGCGGCGTCGGGGTCAGCTGCGCGGCCTCCGCGGACTTGGTGATCCCCGCCGTGACGGCCGCCATCGCCACCAGCATGACCGCGCCGATCAGCACCCCCAGCACGACCAGATGCGGGGCGGCGGGCATCTCCATCTTCAGCACCAGGCTGCCGCCGACCACGTACAGCGCGCACTGCGCCACCGTGATCAGCAGCGCGGGCAGCGCGGTACCGGCCAGGATCTCCCAGTCGGCCAGCTGACCGGTCCGCAGCCGCTTGAGCACCAGGTCCTCGCGCCGCGTCACGTACACGCCCACGAGATTGTTGTAGACGGCCATGAGCAGCGCCATGCCGATGGCGCCGGGCAGCAGCAGCTCCCCGATCGACAGCCCGGTCTTCGCGGAGTCCAGCTGCCGGCCGAGGATCGACTTCATGGCGTAGGTGATCAGCAGCGGCGCGAACAGCCCCGAATAGATCATGAGCTTGCTGCGCCCCAGCAGCGTCAGCTCCGCCCGCCCCAGCGCGCTCAGCCGCCCCAGACTGCCTCGCGCACCTGCCGCTCCCGCTCCCGTACGAGCACCCATCTCAGCGCCGGTCACACTCACTGCTCCTCCACCGCCTGTCCCATCCCGCCTGCGATCTGCAGATACGCCTCTTCCAGCGACGCCGCCCGCACATCCAGCCGGCGCAGCTCGATGCCCTTGTCCCGGGCCCACACCAGCAGCCCGGTCGCGGTCCGCTGCAGCTCGTCCGTCCGCAGCCGCACCGTCCGCCCCGCCGTCTCGTGGCCGGTGACGCCCAGCTCCGCCAGCGGCGGCAGATCCCCTACCAGATAGCTCTCGGGGAGCTCGAAGCAGATCCGCGAGGGCTGCGCGGCCACCACCTCGCTGACCCGCCCGGCCGCCGCGATCCGCCCCGCGTGCATGATCGCGAGCCGGTCCGCCAGCTCCTCGGCCTCTTCGAGGTAGTGCGTGGTCAGCAGCACCGTCGTCCCGGAGTCCCGCAGATCGCGCACCAACTCCCAGGTCTCGCGCCGCGCTTCGGCGTCCAGCCCGGTCGTCGGCTCGTCCAGGAACAGCACCTCGGGCCGCCCCAGCAGCGCCAGCGCCAGATCCAGCCGCCGCCGCTCCCCGCCGGAGAGCTGCTTGACGCGTACGTTCTTGCGCCCGCTCAGCCCGACAAGGGCCAGCGCCTCGTCCACGGACCGTGCCCCACTGGTGCAGCCCGCCCACATCCGTACGGTCTCCGTGGGCGTCAACTCGCCCGGAAAGCCGCCTTCCTGGAGCATCACACCGATCCGCGGCCGCACCGCAGCGCGCTCCTTGTACGGGTCGTGGCCCAGCACCCGCACCTGCCCGCCGCTCGGCGCGGCCAGCCCCTCCAGCAGCTCCAGCGTGGAGGTCTTGCCCGCCCCGTTGGTCCCCAGCAGCGCGAACAACTCCCCGCGCGCCACGGAGAAGTCGATCCCCCGCACGGCGTCGAAGGAGCGCTGCCCCTTCGCCCCGGCGTCCCTCTTCCCGGCCTTCTTCCCGCCCTTGCCCGGCGAGCCGTAGCGCCGCCGCAGGCCAGTGGCCTCGATCACGCTCGCCTGTGATCCGTAATCCCCGGTGTTCATGCCTCAACGCTCCCGCGAGGACAGCGGCCCGGGCAGTGCGCCCTGTCATCGCAACCGATGACAAATGTCAGTTGGCGCCCGCCGGGGGAGCCGGCCCGGAGCCGGGGTACGCGAAAGGCCCCGGTCTCGATGACCGGGGCCTTTTCTCTGAGCGGACGACGAGGCTCGAACTCGCGACCTCAACCTTGGCAAGGTTGCGCTCTACCAACTGAGCTACGTCCGCATGCATCCACTCGGCTCTCACCGAGCGGCGCGACAGCTACTCTACCTGATCCAATGGACCGGTCGAACTGTCAGAGCGGGTGACAGGGATTGCACACTGCGCCTCCCCCTTGGAAAGGGGGCGCTCTACTACTGAGCTACACCCGCGTGACTCCGTGGGATCCGGCCCTTCGGCCTCGCCCCTCGGCGTGCTCCAGACTCTAGCTGATCAGGAGGGGTGCAATGCAAATCGGCTGCCTGGAGGGGGAGACGGCGGGCCGCCGGGGCCCGCGGTGGCGGGCGGCCGGCGGCAAGTCCGTTAGCGGTTGGCCTCGTTGAAGGCCTCGTAGACCTTCTTGGGGATGCGGCCGCGCGGCGGGACGTCCATGTGGTTGGAGCGGGCCCAGGCGCGGACGGCCGCCGGGTCGGGCGTCACGGCCGTGCGGTGGTACGCCTTCCCGGACTTCGACCGCTTGCGGCCGGCCTCCACGTACGGTGCCAGGGCGACGCGAAGTTTCTTCGCATTGGCGGGATTGAGGTCGATCTCGTACGACTTCCCGTCCAATCCGAAGGCGACCGTCTCTGCGGCTTCTCCGCCATCGATGTCATCGGAGAGCGTGACCACTACGCGCTGCGCCACGGATATCGGTCCTTTCGTGCAGCAACCCCGCGCTGACATGCGGCGATGCTGAAGATCCGGCTGTTTGGGATCAATGCTTTTTCATTTGTACAGCGGCGGGCAATGCATTGTGAAGCCCAGTTAATTTCCTCAGCGTGTCATCCCGCAATCCGGACCCTAGGTCTTTTCGAGGATTTTCCACAGTGGTTACTGGTCCCGTTACCGGACAGTGACAGGACCGCCAAGATATCTACCCGCGTAGATTTTCGAACACGGTACTGTGAGCTCACCGCCTTACGCACCACACCACCGGGAGTGCCAGTGGCACGCGTCGTAGTCGACGTCATGCTCAAGCCGGAGATCCTCGACCCGCAGGGGCAGGCGGTGCAGCGCGCACTGCCACGCCTGGGTTTCGAGGGGATCGCCGACGTCCGTCAGGGCAAGCGTTTCGAACTTGAGGTGGAGGGTCCGGTCGACGACGCCGCCCTCGCCCGTATCCGCGAGATGGCCGAGACCTTCCTCGCCAACACCGTCATCGAGGACTTCACCGTGCGGGTCGACGAGTCCGCAGGGGCCGGGTCATGACGGCCCACCCGTCTCCCGCCACCGCCCGTCAAGGAGGCCCTTCGGGCCGCGGTAACACCCGTATCGGAGTCGTCACCTTCCCCGGGACGCTGGACGACCGCGACGCGCTGCGCGCCGCCCGTCTCGCCGGTGCCGAGCCCGTCCCGCTGTGGCACCGTGACAAGGACCTCAAGCAGGTCGACGCGGTCGTTCTCGCGGGCGGCTTCTCCTACGGCGACTACCTGCGCGCCGGGGCCATCTCCCGCTTCTCGCCGGTGATGGAGACGATCATCGAGCAGGCGAAGGCGGGCCTGCCCGTCCTGGGCATCTGCAACGGCTTCCAGATCCTCACCGAGGCCCACCTGCTGCCCGGCGCGATGCTGCGCAACAACCACCTGCACTTCATCTGCCGCGACCAGAAGCTGCGGGTGGAGAACGCCGGCACCGCCTGGACCGCCGACTACGAGCAGGGCCAGGAGATCCAGGTCCCGCTCAAGAACATGGACGGCCGGTACGTCGCCGACGAGCGCACGCTCGATGAGCTGGAGGCCGAGGGCCGGGTCGCCTTCCGCTACCTGGACATGAACCCCAACGGCTCGCTGCGCGACATCGCCGGCATCACCAACGAGGCGGGCAACGTCGTCGGCCTCATGCCGCACCCCGAGCACGCCGTCGAGCCGCTGATCGGCACGGGCCGCACCGACGGCCTCGGGTTCTTCACCTCCATCCTGAAGAAGTTGGTCAACGCATGACGCTGGACACGGTCAAGCACGCCGCCGCGACTCCGGACACCGACCAGCCCTGGGCCGAACTGGGCCTGAAGCAGGACGAGTACGAGCGCATCCGCGAGATCCTGGGCCGCCGTCCCACCGGCGCCGAGCTCGCCATGTACTCCGTCATGTGGTCCGAGCACTGCTCGTACAAGAGCAGCAAGGTCCATCTGCGGCAGTTCGGCGAGAAGGTCCCCGAGAACGACGCGATGCTCGTCGGCATCGGCGAGAACGCGGGCGTCGTGGACGTCGGCCAGGGGTACGCGGTCACCTTCAAGGTCGAGTCGCACAACCACCCCTCCTACATCGAGCCCTACCAGGGCGCGGCCACCGGCATCGGCGGCATCGTCCGCGACATCCTCGCCATGGGCGCCCGCCCGGTCGCCGTCGTGGACCCGCTGCGCTTCGGTGCGGCCGACCACCCCGACACCAAGCGCGTCCTGCCGGGCGTCGTCGCGGGCATCGGCGGCTACGGCAACTGCCTGGGCCTGCCCAACATCGGCGGCGAGGTCGTCTTCGACGCCTGCTACCAGGGCAACCCGCTGGTCAACGCCGGCTGCATCGGCGTGATGAAGCACGAGGACATCCACCTCGCGCAGGCGTCCGGCGTGGGCAACAAGGTCATCCTGTACGGCGCCCGCACCGGCGGCGACGGCATCGGCGGCGTCTCGGTCCTGGCCTCCGAGACCTTCGATGACTCAAAGCCCACCAAGCGCCCCGCCGTCCAGGTCGGCGACCCCTTCCAGGAGAAGCTCCTCATCGAGTGCACCCTGGAGATCTTCAAGGAGAAGCTGGTCGCCGGCATCCAGGACCTGGGCGGCGCCGGGCTCTCCTGCGCCACCAGCGAGCTGGCCTCGGCCGGCTCCGGCGGCATGCGCGTCGAGCTGGACACCGTGCCGCTGCGCGACGCGACCCTCTCGCCCGAGGAAATCCTCATGAGCGAGTCGCAGGAGCGCATGTGCGCGGTCGTCGAGCCGCAGCACGTGGACCGCTTCATGGAGATCTGCGAGAAGTGGGACGTCATCGCCACCGTCATCGGTGAGGTGACCGACGGCTCCCAGCTGGAGATCTTCTGGCACGGCGAGCAGATCGTGGACGTACCGCCGCGCACCGTCGCCCACGAGGGCCCGGTCTACCAGCGCCCGTACGCCCGCCCCTCCTGGCAGGACGCCCTCCAGGCCGACGACGCGGGCAAGCTGGAGCGCCCGGCGACCCCGGTGGAGCTGCGCGAGCAGGTCCTGAAGGTCATCGGCTCCCCGAACCAGGCGTCCAAGTCCTGGATCACCGACCAGTACGACCGCTTCGTGCAGGGCAACACGGTCCTGGCGATGCCCGAGGACGCCGGCATGGTCCGGATCGACGAGGAGTCGAACCTGGGCGTGGCCATGGCGACCGACGGCAACGGCAGGTACGCCAAGCTCGACCCGTACACGGGCACGCAGCTGGCGCTGGCGGAGGCCTACCGCAATGTGGCCGCCTCCGGCGCCAAGCCGCTGGCGATCTCCAACTGCCTCAACTTCGGCTCGCCCGAGGACCCGGACGTCATGTGGCAGTTCGCCGAGGCCACCCGTGGACTGGCCGACGGCTGCCTGCAGTTGGGCACCCCGGTGACCGGCGGCAACGTCTCCCTGTACAACCAGACCGGCGAGGTGGCGATCCACCCGACCCCCGTGGTCGCGGTGCTCGGTGTGATCGACGACGTCGAGCGCCGTACGCCCATCGCCTTCGCGCAGGAGGGCCAGCTGCTCTACCTGCTGGGCGAGACCCGCGAGGAGTTCGGCGGCTCGGCCTGGTCCCAGGTCGTCCACGACCACCTGGGCGGCCTGCCGCCCAAGGTCGACCTGGACCGCGAGAAGCTGCTCGGCGAGATCCTGATCTCCGCCTCCCGCGACGGCATGGTCGACGCCGCACACGACCTGTCCGACGGCGGCCTGGTGCAGGCCGTGGTCGAGTCCTGCCTGCGCGGCGGCAAGGGCGCCCGCCTGGTCGTCCCCGACGGCCTGGACGCCTTCACCTTCCTCTTCTCCGAGTCGGCGGGCCGCGCGGTGGTCTGCGTGCCGCGCAGCGAGGAACTGCGCTTCACCGACATGTGCGGCGCCCGCGGCCTCCCGGCCACCCGCATCGGCGTCGTGGACGGCGAAGAGATCGAGATCCAGGGCGAGTTCAGCATCCCCCTGAGCGACCTCAGGACCACCTTCGAGGAAACCGTCCCGGGCCTGCTCGCGTAGCACCCGACCCCTCCACCCGACGGCCCGCCCCCACTCCAGGGGGCGGGCCGTCGCCGTTTCCGCGCCCTCTCCTTGCCTGCAATTACGTAATTACGTATCTTCGATGCATGGATGTGGAGAAGAGGCTGGCGGATCTGGAGCGGCGGCTGGCCGCGCTGGAGGCCGAGCGCCCCGCCGGGCCCCCGGCGGCCCGGGAGCCGCGCGCGGACGAGGAGTTCTGGGCGCTGGAAGGGCTCAAGGCCCAGCTGGCCGAGGGCGGGCACCCGGACGGCGGGGTGCTGTTCACCGGTGACGTACGGCTGCCGCAGGGGGAGCGCTACGAGTGGCAGTACGGCGAGGCCACCGACGAACTGCTGGACGGCGACTGGGCACCGGCCGCCGAGGCGTTCGCCGCGCTCGGCCAGCCCGTACGGCTGCGGCTGTTGCGCGAGATCCTCGGCGGCCGCCGCAGCGCCGCCGAGCTGACCGAGCTGGCCGGGGTCGGCACGTCCGGCCAGATCTACCACCACCTGCGGCAGCTGACCGCCGCCGGATGGCTGCACACCGAGGCCCGGGGGCGCTACGCGGTCCCGGCCGGGCGGGTGGTCCCGCTGATGGTGATGCTGCTCGCCGCCCGGCGCTGACAGCCGAAGACCGTCACGTGCCGGCCGGACCGGCCGGCCCGTGACCCGACCGACCCTGGGGGGCCGATGTTCTTACGCAAGCTGTCCCTGCTCGTCACCCGCTGCTGCCTGCTGGCCTTCCTCGCGCTGACAGCAGCCGCCTTCCTCGCCGATGTGCCGCTGTGGTGGCCGTGTGCTGCGGCCGCGCTCTGGCTGCTGCTGGCCTTCGGGGTGAACCTGCCGCTCAGGCGGGCTGCCAGGCGTACCGCGGCCGCGGCCGTGGCGGCCGCCGGGACCGTCGAGCCCGTGGAGGTCCTCCCGCCGGTCACCGGGCGCTGGCGGGCGCTCAACAGCCCGGCCGGCAGGACCCCCAGCCACGGCACCCACGCCCTGGGCCAGACCTACGCCATCGACATCGTCGCCGAGCCCGCCGGCGCGCCCCGCCCGGCCTTCGGCTGGTGGCCGCCCGCCCGCCGCAGCAGCGCCTTCCCGGCGTTCGGCGCGCCGCTGCTCGCCGTCGCCGATGCCACGGTCGTACGGGCACAGGACCACCGGCGCGACCACCTCAGCCGCACCTCCCTCCCCGCCCTGCTCTACTTCCTCTTCGTCGAGGGGACCTTCCGCTCCCTTGGCGGCCCGGGCCAGGTCGCCGGCAACCACGTCGTCCTGGACCTCGGCGGAGGTACGTACGCCATGTACGCGCACCTGCGGCGCGGCTCGCTGGCCGTCCGCGCGGGCGACCGGGTGCGCGCGGGCGGGCTCCTGGCCCACTGCGGCAACTCGGGCAACTCCACCGAGCCGCATGTGCACTTCCAGCTCATGGACGGGCCGGACCTGGAGACCGCCCGGGGCGTCCCGTTCACCTGGCGCGGCGTCGGCGTGCCCGCCGGCAAGGAGACCTTCACCGCGGGCGCCGTCGGGCCGCCGTCCGACGGCCCGGGGACGCCCGCCTCCCGCGAGGCCGTTGTCAGTGGTCTCGATTAGCCTCGGCGGCATGCCACCCGCCCGCGGCAAGGCCCGCACCCGCAGTTACGACCCCGCCAGGACCCGCGCCGCCCTGACCGCGCAGTTCGACCACGTACGGCAGGCCGTGCGGGGCCTGGGGCCCGAGCAGCTCGCGCTGCCCACCCGGCCGGGCGGCCGGACCGTCGGCGAGCTGGCCGCGCACCTGGCGCTGACCGTCGAGGGCGTGTGCGCGCTGCTGGAGCGGCCCGCCCCGCCCGCGCAGGAAGTCGCCCTGCCCGACTGGCCGTTGACGGCCGCGCTGTCCTGGGAGCCGGCCGCCGTAGACCGGGAGACCGCGCCCGCCGAGCTGCTGGACCGCGCCGCCGAGCGCTGTGCGGCCACGGTCCCCGCGGCCCCGGGTGACCGCCTGCTGGCCGCCCCCGAGGGCGCGATGCGGCTGGACGACTTCCTGGTCACCCGCTGTGTCGAACTGGCCGTGCACACCGACGACTTGGCCGCCGCCACCGGCCTGGAGATCCCGCGGGACCGGCAGGCCATGGCCATCGCGACCCGGCTGCTGGCCGATGCCCTGGCGCTCAAGGCCCCCGGCGGCTCGGTCGAGGTCCGTATCCCGCCCTTCGCCGTCGTCCAGTGCGTCCAGGGCCCCAAGCACACCCGCGGCACCCCGCCCAACGTCGTGGAGAGCGACCCGCTGACCTGGCTCCGGCTGGCCACCGGCCGTACGGCCTGGGAGGCGGCGCTGGAGGACGCGGCCGTCAGCGCGAGCGGCGAGCGCGCCGACCTGGCGCCGTACCTCCCCGTCCTGCGCTGATCAGGCAGACGGGCGACCCGAACACCCTCTGAAGTCGCGCGGTCGCGCATTGTCGCTTTTGGTGATTAGTGCGACCCCGAACATCCAGAAGGTTTCAGAAGGGAACGTCTCGTCATGCCCGCACTCACCCGTGAACCGAAGCCGGCCGCCCGCAGCGCCCGCCGCCGTGGCACCGCAGCGCTGGTCACCGGCGCGCTGGCCCTGGGGCTGTCCGCCGTACCGGCCACGGCTCTGGCCGCCTCCGCCGCCGACACCGCGCACACGGTGGTGACCAAGCCGAAGCCCAAGCCCGAGCCGAAGACGGACGTGCCGGTCGACGGCGGCCTCGTGAAGCTGCAGCTCTCCGCCGACCTGCTCAAGGGCCTCAGCGCCAAGGGCGTGGTCGTGGCCCAGCTCGGCTCCGACTGCAAGATCCCCGCCAAGGTGCGCCCGATCACCGCGCTGAGCGTGGGCGTGAAGGCCGGTGACCTGCGCGCGGAGAAGGACAAGAAGGCCGGCGGCAAGCTCGCCTTGGCCGACACCTGCGTCGGCCTGGTCAACGTCAAGGCCAAGAAGGGCATCAGCCTGACCAACCTCAGGGTCGACCTGGAGGCCGGTGCCCTGCTGGCGTCGGTGAACGGCAAGGCGGAGGTCAAGCTCGGCTCCTTCGACCGGCCCACGCTGGACAAGAAGACGGTCGACGTCAAGACCAACACCTTGACCATCGACGCCGACATCCAGCTCAACGCCGACATCGCCGCCCAGCTGGACGCGCTGCTGGACGTCAAGCTGTTCGCCGGCCTCAAGACGCTGCTCGACCTCGACCTGGACGTCTCCATCGCGGGCGATCTGGACCTGGGCCTGGACCTCGGCCTGGACGTGGGCGCCAAGACGTCCGACTGGAAGGGCCTGCTCGGCCTGAACATCCTCGGCGTGCTCTGACCCGGCGGCAGCACGCACCTCGCGTGGGGCGGACCGATCCTCCGGTCCGCCCCACGCGCGCGCCCGGCCCCCGGACAGGGCACGCGCGCTAAGCCCGCGGATACGGCAGCAGCGTGCCGTCCACCGCCTCCCAGGCCGCCCGCAGCGCCGCCAGCCGCGCCTTCTCCGCACCCGCCCGGTCCGCCTGCTCGCGCGGGTCCTCGGCCACCTGGAAGAGCTGGTCCCGGCCGCTCCTGCCCCGGTAGTACTTCCAGTCGCCGCGGCGCAGCGCCCGCTCGCCCCGTACCCGCCAGAACAGATCGCGCTCGGCGACCGGCTCGCCGCGCAGCAGATGGCCCGCCAGGCTCGTGCCGTCCAGCGGATGGGCGCGGTCCGGCCGGGCCCCGGCGACCTCCAGCAGCGTCGCCGTCCAGTCGGGGCTGAAGTGCGGTACGTGGCTGACCTGGCCGCCGTCGATCCGGGCCGGCCAGCGCACGATCGCCGGCACCCGGATGCCGCCCTCCTGGAGCGAGCCCTTGCCGCCGGTCAGCGGCCAGGTGTACGACCAGCGCTCCCCGCCGTTGTCGCTGGCGAAAAATACCAGTGTGTCGGTTTCCTGGCCGGAGCGGCGCAGCGCCGCCAGCACCGTGCCGATGGAGCGGTCCAGGTCCTGGACCATCTGCGCGTACTTCTCCAGCGAGCCGCCGTCCCGGTGCTGGAGCGCGCCCCGCTCGCCCGCCTTGATGCGCCGCACGATCTCGGCGCTCTGCTCCTGGTCGCCGTCGGCGATCCACGGCCAGTGCGGGGTGGTGAAGTTGAGGTTCAGCAGCCAGGGCGTCTCGTGCCGGCGTCCCACGTACTCCACGGCCCGCTCGGTGATGATCCGCGTGTAGTAGCGCAGGTCCTCGTACGCGGCGTCGCCCTCCGCGACATCGCCCTCGTACAGGTCGTACTCCCCGCCGAGGCCCAGCTTGGAGTAGTACTCCAGCGCCCCGCCGAAGTTCCCGAAGAAGGTCTGCCAACCGGACTTGGTGGGGCTGTAGTCGGGGAGATGGCCGCAGTGCCACTTGCCGATCAGCGCCGTCGCGTAGCCGGCGTCGCGCAGCAGGGAGGCCAGGGTCGGGTGCCCGGGCTCCAGGCCGACGCCCCGGTCCGCGATCGGCTCGGCCAGCCCGCCCTTCGTACGGCCCGGAAAGCGCCCGGTGTACAGGGAGAAGCGGGTGGGGGAGCAGGTCGCGGACCCGGCGTAGGACTGGGTGAAGCGCACGCCCTGGCGGGCCAGCCGGTCCAGGTGCGGGGTCTTGATGTGCGGCGACCCGAAGGAGGACAGGTCGGCCCAGCCCAGGTCGTCCCCCAGGATGAACAGGATGTTGGGGCGCCGGGAGGCGCGCCTGCCAGCGGCCCGGAACTCCCGCTCCCGGGGCGCGGGTTGGGCGACGGCCTGCGGGGCCGCGGCCCCCAGCGGTCCGGCCGCGGCGGTGGCTCCCACGAGGCCTCCGAAGGCTCTGCGGGATATCCGGGATATCCCGGATGTACGGGGCTCTTCGGGCTGAGGTCGGGCAGCGGACGGCACAGGAGTGGCCCTTCGTGACGGCAGGCGGAAGGAGGAGGGAGGAGGGGGGGCGGATGGCGAAAGGGGAGAAATCGCCAGCGATCCAGCGGGCCCGGGGCGTTCCCGTCCGCACATCTCCGGCCCCGCGCCGCCCTGTTGCGGGCGAGCGCGCGACGGGTCCACGGCGCCCACCGGCCGCACCGATCCGGCCCCGCACCGGCAGTTCGGCCTTCACGGCGGGGCGGGTGCGGATGTGGTGGAGATCACCCCGAGGTGTGTCTCACGGCAGGGCGCGGCGGCCCGGGTTCAGGGCGTACGGAACGTACAGAAGCCCAGGGGAAAAAGGCGCGTGATCAACCGCGCGGCAGCCGGCGACAGATGGCGCTGGCGACGCGACCGAAGTCGACGTGGCGGCGCTGCACCAAGGGCTGCGGAGTCTGCATGGTCCGCGATCCTGGCCTCGGCCGCGCGCCCGCGTCAAGCATGTGCCCACGGGGCGGACCCGCCCGGCGGCCGGTTCGATCCCCGGTTCGGATGAATCCGAGACCTGCCCTAGACTCAGTGG
Source organism: Streptomyces sp. UF-297 (assembly GCF_058245575.1). Lineage (NCBI taxonomy): Bacteria > Bacillati > Actinomycetota > Actinomycetes > Kitasatosporales > Streptomycetaceae > Streptomyces > Streptomyces sp. UF-297. The sequence continues at coordinate 51,737 of NZ_JBSIBZ010000052.1, forward strand.
CGTGCCACGTGGTGACGGACGACTCAACCACGACCTGCTCCCCGGCGAGAAGGGCCCCCAGGACGCTTGCGGCGTCTTCGGTGTCTGGGCTCCGGGTGAAGAGGTCGCAAAGCTCACGTACTTCGGGCTCTACGCCCTCCAACACCGGGGCCAGGAATCCGCGGGCATCGCGGTGAGCAACGGCTCCCAGATCCTGGTCTTCAAGGACATGGGCCTGGTTTCCCAGGTCTTCGACGAAACCTCCCTCGGCTCGCTGCAGGGCCACATCGCGGTGGGCCACGCCCGCTACAGCACCACCGGTGCGTCGGTGTGGGAGAACGCCCAGCCCACCTTCCGTGCGACCGCGCACGGCTCCATCGCACTCGGCCACAACGGCAACTTGGTCAACACGGCCGAGATGGCCGAGATGGTCGCCGAGTTGCCCCGCGAGAACGGCCGCGCCACCCAGGTCGCCGCCACCAACGACACCGACCTCGTCACGGCCCTGCTGGCCGGCCAGGTCGACGAGGACGGCAAGCCGCTGACCGTCGAGGACGCCGCCAAGTCGGTGCTCCCCAAGGTCAAGGGCGCCTTCTCGCTCGTCTTCATGGACGAGCACACCCTGTACGCCGCCCGCGACCCGCAGGGCATCCGCCCGCTGGTCCTCGGCCGCCTGGAGCGCGGCTGGGTGGTGGCCTCCGAGACCGCGGCGCTCGACATCTGCGGCGCCTCCTTCATCCGCGAGATCGAGCCGGGCGAGCTCGTCGCCATCGACGAGAACGGCCTGCGCACCTCTCGCTTCGCCGAGGCAAAGCCCAAGGGCTGTGTCTTCGAGTACGTCTACCTCGCGCGCCCCGACACCGACATCGCGGGCCGCAACGTCTACCTCTCCCGGGTGGAGATGGGCCGCAAGCTGGCCGCCGAGGCCCCGGCCGAGGCGGACCTGGTGATAGCTACTCCGGAGTCCGGCACCCCGGCCGCCGTCGGCTACGCCGAGGCCAGCGGCATCCCCTACGGCTCGGGCCTGGTCAAGAACAGCTACGTCGGCCGGACCTTCATCCAGCCCTCGCAGACCATCCGCCAGCTGGGCATCCGCCTCAAGCTCAACCCGCTCAAGGAAGTCATCCGCGGCAAGCGCCTGGTGGTCGTCGACGACTCGATCGTCCGCGGCAACACCCAGCGCGCTCTCGTACGGATGCTGCGCGAGGCCGGCGCGGCCGAGGTCCACATCCGGATCTCCTCCCCGCCGATCAAGTGGCCGTGCTTCTTCGGCATCGACTTCGCCACCCGCGCCGAGCTGATCGCCAACGGCCTGTCCGTGGACGAGATCGGCAAGTCGCTGGGCGCCGATTCGCTCGCGTACATCTCCATCGACGGCATGATCGAGGCGACCACGATCGCCAAGCCGAATCTGTGCCGTGCCTGCTTCGACGGCGAATACCCCATGGAGCTGCCGGACCCGGAGCTGCTGGGCAAGCACCTCCTGGAGTCGGAGACCGCCAACCAGGCCAAGCCGGACCTGGACGGCGTCGAGACACTGACGGCCGGGGTCGGCGGCGCCGACGCCCTGCGCCGCCCGTAGGGCTCGTACTTCACACGACACGAAAGTTCTCAAGCAATGTCTGAGACCACCAGTGCCAGCTACGCAAGCGCGGGCGTCGACATCGAAGCGGGCGACCGCGCCGTCGAGCTGATGAAGCAGTGGGTGAAGAAGGCCACCCGCCCTGAGGTCGTCGGCGGCCTCGGGGGCTTCGCCGGCCTCTTCGACGCCTCCGCCCTCAAGCGGTACGAGCGCCCGCTGCTCGCCTCCGCCACCGACGGCGTGGGCACCAAGGTCGACATCGCCCGCAAGATGGGCGTGTACGACACCATCGGCCACGACCTGGTCGGCATGGTCGTCGACGACCTGGTCGTGTGCGGCGCCGAGCCGCTGTTCATGACCGACTACATCTGCGTGGGCAAGGTCTACCCGGAGCGGGTCGCGGCCATCGTCAAGGGCATCGCCGAGGGCTGCGTCCTGGCCGGCTGCGCCCTGGTCGGCGGCGAGACCGCCGAGCACCCCGGCCTGCTGGGCGCCGACGAGTTCGATGTCGCCGGTGCCGGTACGGGCGTGGTCGAGGCCGACCGCGTGCTGGGCGCGGATCGCATCCGTACGGGCGACGCGGTCGTCGCGATGGCCTCCTCCGGACTTCACTCCAACGGGTACTCGCTGGTCAGGCACGTCCTCTTCGACCGGGCCGGCCTGGCGCTGGAGCGCGAGATCGAGGAGCTGGGCCGTACCCTCGGCGAGGAGCTGCTGGAGCCCACCAAGATCTACTCGCTGGACTGCCTGGCCCTGACCCGTACGACCGATGTGCACGCCTTCTCGCACATCACCGGCGGCGGTCTGGCCAACAACCTGGCACGGGTGATCCCGGACGGTCTGCACGCCACCGTCGACCGCTCGACCTGGACCCCGGGCGCGGTCTTCGACCTGGTCGGCACGGCCGGTTCGGTCGAGCGCGGCGAGCTGGAGAAGACCCTGAACATGGGCGTCGGCATGATCGCCGTCGTGCCGCAGGAGTCGGTGGACGTGGCGCTGACCACCCTGGCCGACCGCGGTGTGGACGCCTGGGTCAGCGGGGAGATCGTCGAGCGCGGCGACCACGCAGAGGCAGTGACCCTGACCGGTGACTACGCGAGCTGATCACCGGGGCAGCACAGAACCCGGTCCGGGCGATGCCCCGGACCGGGTCCGTGATGCTGCTGTGAGTGCCTCGAACGCGCAGGGCGTCAGGCGCGACGACGCTGCTGGGACGAGTTGCCCTCGTCCTCATCGTCATCGTCGGTGTTGTACAGATCCGCGTACTGTGCGTACGGGTCGTCGTCGTCCTTGTCATCCTCGAACGGCTCGCCGTTCGGAGGCTGCTGGTTCGACGTCGATGCACCCAGCTCGTCGGCCAGTCGTGAGAGATCCGTCCCACCGCTGCTGTACTTCAGCTGGCGGGCGACCTTTGTCTGCTTGGCCTTGGCCCGGCCGCGCCCCATGGGTCGACCCCCTCAATGACGGGGCTTCATGGCCCCAGAGTCTTGACACGCGTTCATGAGTCGGAACGGACTCTCCTGGGAGAGGCCGGTCCGTAGGGCTTTAACGGTACCTGCTTCCGCGGCCGTACGGTACGTCGCCCGCACCACCGACCGCCTGGCATGACTCGCGAGACGCCCCGTCCCCGCTGGTCAGCTGCGATTTTAACCCGTCTTGTACGGCGACCCGCCGGTGGGTGGTGAGGGATGTCTCCTTCGCCACCCGCCGAGCGGGCCGCTCGCCGAATCTCCAGGCGCTTTTCAGCCGCGCCGGGCCTCCGCCATGCGCTGCTCCGCGAGACGGTCGGCCGCGGCGGCGGGCGGAATACCGTCTTCCTTCGCACGCGCGAATATCGCCAGCGTGGTGTCGAAGATCTTCGCCGCCTTCTTCTTGCAGCGGTCGAAGTCGAAACCGTGCAGTTCGTCGGCGACCTGGATCACGCCGCCGGCGTTGACCACGTAGTCCGGGGCGTAGAGGATGCCGCGCTCGGCGAGGTCCTTCTCCACTCCGGGGTGGGCGAGTTGGTTGTTGGCCGCGCCGCAGACCACCTTCGCGGTCAGGGCCGGCACGCTCGCGTCGTTGAGGGCGCCGCCCAGCGCGCACGGGGCGTAGACCTCCAGGCCTTGCGTGCGGATCAGCGCCTCGGTGTCGGCCACCGCCTTGACCTGGGGGTTCTTGTCCAGGACGCGGCGCACGGACGCTTCCCGTACGTCCGTGATCACGACCTCGGCGCCGTCCTGGAGGAGGTGCTCGACGAGGTGGTGGCCCACCTTGCCGACCCCCGCGACACCGACCGTGCGGCCGCGCAGCGAGGGGTCGCCCCACAGGTGCTGGGCGCTGGCGCGCATGCCCTGGAAGACGCCGAAGGCGGTCAGGACGGAGGAGTCCCCGGCGCCGCCGTTCTCGGGCGAGCGGCCGGTGGTCCACTGGTTGGTGCGGGCGACGACGTCCATGTCGGACACGTACGTGCCGACGTCGCAGGCCGTGACATACCGGCCACCCAGAGACGCCACGAACCGGCCATAAGCAAGCAGGAGTTGCTCGGACTTGATCAGGTCCGGGTCTCCTATGATCACGGCCTTGCCGCCGCCGTGGTCGAGACCGGCGAGCGCGTTCTTGTACGACATGCCGCGGGACAGATTCAGCGCGTCCTGGAGCGCCTCCTCCTCGGAGGCGTACGCGTGAAAGCGCGTACCGCCCAGGGCCGGGCCCAGGGCGGTGGAGTGGAGGGCGATGACGGCCTTGAGGCCGCTCTCGCGGTCCTGGCAGAGGACGACTTGCTCGTGGCCGCCCTGCTCCGAGCGGAACAGGGTGTGCAGGACGCCACCGTCGGCGCTGACGGTGGACGGACGTACGTCGGTCACTGTGGTGACTCCCATAAGTCGCGGTGGACGCCCTCCTGCGGGTGGGGAGGGCCGGTCGGGAAGAGGGTAAGTCCTGAGACGGGTGCTGATCGGCGCAGTGCCGAGGATCACCCTCTAGTGGGGGACGCGCGTGGGACGATTTGCCGTATCCCTGGCCGGGCGGGGGTAGGCAACTCCCGGCGGTGGACTTCCCTTTGGAGGAGCGGGCGTGGGTTTGGCGTCGTCGGTGATGGTCCCGTATGCGGCATATCTGCGGGTCTATGAGCCGCTGGCCGCGTTCCCCGAGCCGGAGCGCTCGCACTGGGCCCGCTACGCCCGGCGCGAGCGGCTGCCCACCGCGCAGGACGAACTGCGCCGCTCCCTGGCCGATTTGCTGCCGACCCCGCCGGTGCCGGTGCCGGTCCACGAGAGCAGCGACGCCTTCGTGATCTCGGTGGACGGCGTCCTGTGCGTGTGCCCCTGGCGCACGCGGCTGCGCGGCTGGCAGGCGCTGCAGGCACTGCCCGAGCGGCTGCCGGAGCCGGTGCTGGACGCGGCCCTGCCGCCGGTGGTGCGCCGGCAGGCGGCGGTGGACTACGAGCGCTGGCTGGAGCGCAACCCGGACGCCCGGCCCTGGATCCGCAGCGCCACCTGGCACGTCCCGGTGCGCTGGTTCGCGCTCTTCGAGGACAGTGAGCGGGAGTACACCAAGAGCGAGCAGGGGCTGGTGCTGCGCTACCGCACCCCCATGGTGCAGGCCCGGCGCCGGGTGGCCCGCGCGCTGCGGACGCTGCGCGACACCTTGGAAGAGGGGCCGCTGATCGACGGCCTGGTGGATGTGGGGCGTTGGCTGGAAGAGTTCCACCCCCGCGCGCACGTGGAGTTGGATTACGCGGGTCTGGTGCACGTGGTGCCCGAGGGGCAGCTGGCCGAGGACCGTTCCGCGGCGGAAGTGGCGGAGGGGCTCGTGGCGCTGCGCGACGGGGACGGCGAGCGGGCCGGCGCTGCGTACGAGAAGCTGTCGGAGCGCTGGCGCGAGGTGCGTGAGCGGCAGTTCGCCAGCTGAGCACGGGCGGGACTGCCGTGCCTCGGTGGGCCCGTGGGGTGTTGGTGCACCGCTGGGGCGAAGGTACGGGACGTAGGTCCCGATCCGGGCGATTGCCTCAAGCGTGACCTAAAGCACTGACTTCGGGCCTTGCCCCCAAGCCATACCCTCGTGCCAAAATAGGACAAGGAGCCTGACAAAGGCTCCTTCCGTCCAACTAAGGGCGGATAGATCGGTATTGCGCTCCTTGGTGGGACTGGTGACGCCTGATCACACTGTGACTGATCGTCACGGTGGCGTGACTGTCCGCTATGGCATAGTCCATCGGCTTCCGCCGAGGTTGAACACCTGAGAGGGCAATTCCATCGGTTTGGCCGACGCGGCTGGACAGATGGTGTAGTTGTAGTGCCGAGGACAAGCCGTTCGTCCTATAACCGACTCGGCCCGCGTCCGCCATTTCGGGCAACGCGGGTCAAGGTGCAGAATTTAGAGGAAAGAACCGTGATGGTTCGGTTCTCCCGAGGAGGCCGCTCATGACCGCTCGCACCCCTGACGCCGAGCCGCTGCTTACCCCCGCCGAGGTCGCCACGATGTTCCGCGTGGACCCGAAGACGGTGACCCGCTGGGCCAAGGCAGGCAAGCTCACGTCCATCCGTACGCTCGGAGGACACCGGCGCTACCGCGAAGCTGAGGTCCGCGCACTGCTCGCGGGTATCCCGCAGCAGCGCAGCGAGGCCTGAATAACCGCATGACCGGGCTGTTTTCGGGTCCCCCAACCCGCCTGCGGCCCACCTAGCACCACTTAGCTCCACACAGCTCCATATGACGCGGCGCCTGCCCCAACAGGCCCCACACCCGCTCCACATGGGTACGTCATCAGATCGCGCTGGACTCCGCCGGGTCCAGCGCGATCTTTTTGTGTGCGCCGGGGTCTTCGGCATACCGACCGGACCGCCCGGTCCTGGCCTGCGGGGCGCCGGCGGGGCCCTGTCCTCGCGGTCCAGGGGCGTGCTCGGGGCGCCGCCGGACAGGTGGTGCAATTGCACATATTAAATTGACCTGTTGTAGGACGGGTGTAAGTTCCCCTGTTCCCGAAAGACGTGCGGTGACACCCGTCACAACTTGTGGTGCTTGTGCGGGGCGCGGCCGCTGCGGTAGAGGGATGGCGGCACCCGTACAACAACAGCGTCCCACCGCGCGTGCGTTGGTGAGAGCGCCGTTGGTCACTGAGCCGCGGGACTTTCGTCCCCGGTCCCCGCGGGCTCTTCAGGGGCGCTGGAGGCGTCCTCAGGGGCCGTGCGGGCGGCGGGCCGCTCCATGGCCAGCCGCAGGAGCTGGTGGCAGATGGGGCAGTGGCGGGTGAGGTGCCGATAGCCCGATGCGGCCGCCAGATGCGCGCGCAAGAGCGCCCTGGTCTCGTGCCTCGCGGCTGTCGTCATCGCCCGCACCTCCTTGGCCCCCACGCTCTCCTTCGTGCGTACCGGTGGTACGTGCCCCAGTCAAGGCACCGGTGGCCCGGACCGTACGGTTCCGGACCGGTGCGGACGGTGGCCGGGGCCGCAGGCGGGGGCCCTGGTACGGACGTGGCGCCCGCCGGCCCCCGCACCGGCCGGTCCCGGACGTGGTCAGCGGATGGATTCACGCCCGCGGCGGCGCCGTTCGCCGCGCAGGGGAGAAACAGCGGGGGTGACCGGATACGGAGATGACGCAGCGGCACGGGAAGCGGAAGGGGGCCTTCGAGAAGCCGGGGCCGTACCGGGAAAGCGGAACGGCCCGCTCTCGAAGTCAGAGCGGGCCGTTCCGGTAGTGCGGTCCTGACGGGATTTGAACCCGCGGCCTCCACCTTGACAGGGTGGCGAGCACTCCAAACTGCTCCACAGGACCTTGCTGCTTCCTCCGCTTGCGCGGTGGCTGCGAAGCAAGACTCTACAGCAGGTCAGGGGGTGCGGTCGAACTCGCTCCCGGCGGGCGGACGCGGACCCGGCGGGATCAGGGCGCGGCGGCGTCCACGGCCTTCACGATGCGCTTGTCGGAGACCGGGTACGCGGTGCCCAGCGCATGGGCGAAGTAGCTCACCCGCAGCTCCTCGATCATCCAGCGGATCTCCAGCGCCTGCTGCGGCACCGGTCGGCCCTTGGGGAACTGCTCCAGCAGCCAGCCGTATTCGTCCTGCATCTCCTTCACCTTCTCCATGCGGGCACGGTCCCGCTCGAAGTTGGTGGGGAGCTGCTGCAGGCGGCGGTCCACCGCGACCAGGTAGCGCATGAGGTCCGGCAGCCGCTTGGCGCCGTGCGCGGTCACGAAGCCCGGCTTGATCAATGCCGCCAGCTGCTCCCTGACGTCCGTGAGGGAGGGCAGGAGGGTGGGGGAGGTGGTGGCCTTCAGGCGCCGCTCGCAGGCGTGCCAGGCGGCCAGCACCTCCTGGGCCTGCTGGACGGTGCGCATCGTGGCGTCGACCAGGTCGGCGCGTACGGCGTCGAAGAGCTTGCGGAAGGCCTCCTCGTCCCAGGCCGGGCCGCCGCGGGCCGCGATGAGGCGGTCGGCGGCGGCGGTCACGCAGTCCTCGAAGAGGGCGGCGATGGAGCCGTGGGGGTTCGCGGACAGGGCGAGCTTCTGCTGGTTGGTCAGCTTGCTCTGGGCGAACTTGGCGGGGTTGGAGGGGATGTTGAGCAGGATGAGGCGGCGGGTTCCGGCCCACATCGCCGTCAGCTGCTCGGCCTCGGTGTCGAAGAGGCGTACGGCCACGCTGCTGCCCTCGTCGACGAGCGCGGGGTAGGCCTTGAGCGGCTGGCCCCCGCGCCGGGTCTCGAAGGTGCGCGGCAGCGCGCCGATCGTCCAGGCGGTCAGGCCCGTACGCTGCTCCAGGCCCGCCAGCGGGCCGCCGGCGCCTCCCTCCGCGCCGCTGCCGCCCTGCGCGCCCTTGGCGGGCTTCTGGGCGGCCTGCTCGAAGGCCTTGGTGATGGCGGCTTGCGTCTTCGGCTTGAGCGTCAGACGCAGCGCCTCCAGGTCCTTGTCCTCGGCGAGCTTGCGGCGCCGCTCGTCGACCACCCGGAAAGTGATCTTGAGGTGGTCGGGGACCTTGGCCAGGTCGAAGTCCGCGGCGTCCACGGGGACGCCGACCATCCGCTGCAGGCCCGCGGCCAGTGCGGTGGTCAGCGCGCCCTGCAGGGGCACCGTGGTGTCCAGGAAGCGGGCGGCGAAGTTCGGCGCCGGGACGTAGTTGCGGCGGATCGGCTTGGGCAGCGAGCGGATCAGCTCGGTGACCAGCTGCTCGCGCAGGCCCGGGATCTGCCAGTCGAAGCCCTCGGAGGAGACCTGGTTGAGGACCTGGAGGGGGACGTGGACGGTCACGCCGTCCGCGTCGGCGCCCGGTTCGAATTGATAGGTGACCTTGAACTTCAGCTTTCCCTGGCGCCACGCATCCGGATAGTCGTCCTTGGTGACGGCCTCGGCGGACTCGTTGATAAGCATGGAGTGCTCGAAATTGAGCAACTCCGGCTCATCGTGCTTCTTTTTCTTCCACCAGCTGTCGAAGTGCGCACCGGACACCACGTGTTCGGGAATGCGCTGGTCGTAGAAGTCGAAGAGCGTCTCGTCGTCCACGAGGATGTCGCGGCGCCGGGCGCGGTGCTCCAACTCCTCGACCTCGCCGAGCAGTTTGCGGTTGTCGTGGAAGAACTGGTGGTGGGTGCGCCAGTCGCCCTCGACCAGGGCATTGCGGATGAACAGGTCGCGGGAGGTCTCCGGGTCGATGCGCCCGTAATTGACCTTGCGCTGGGCCACGATCGGTACGCCGTAGAGCGTGACCCGCTCGTGCGCCATCACCGCGGCCATCTTCTGTTCCCAGTGCGGCTCGCTGTACGTCCGCTTGACCAGGTGCTGGGCGAGCGGCTCCACCCACTCCGGCTCGATCTTCGCGTTGACCCTGGCCCACAGCCGCGAGGTCTCCACCAGCTCCGCCGACATGATCCAGCGCGGCGGCTTCTTGAAGAGCGCCGAGCCGGGGAAGACCGCGAACTTCGCGCTGCGCGCTCCCAGGTATTCGTTCTTGGCGTCGGTGTCCTTGAGCCCGATGTGCGAAAGCAAACCGGAGAGCAGGGCGGTGTGAATGTGATCGGGGGCCGCATCCTGGTCGGACAGGTGGATGTCCATGGTCTTGGCGACCGTACGCAGCTGCGAGTAGATGTCCTGCCACTCGCGTATCCGCAGGTAATTGAGGAACTCGCTGCGGCACATCCGGCGGAACGCCGAGGAGGAAAGGGCCTTTTGCTGCTCCCGGACATAGCGCCACAGATTCAGGTAAGCCAGGAAATCACTGGTCTCGTCCTTGAACCGGGCGTGCTGCTGATCGGCCTGCTGCTGCTTGTCCGAGGGCCGCTCGCGCGGGTCCTGGATCGACAGCGCCGCGGCGATCACCATGACCTCGCGCACACAGCCGTTGCGGTCGGCCTCCAGGACCATCCGCGCCAGCCGCGGGTCCACCGGCAGCTGCGAGAGCTTCCGCCCGACCTGGGTGAGGCGCTTCTTCGGGTCCTTCTGCAGCGGGTCGATCGCGCCCAGTTCCTTGAGCAGATCGACGCCGTCCTTGATGTTGCGGCGGTCCGGCGGGTCGATGAAGGGGAACTTCTCGATGTCGCCGAGCCCGGCCGCGGTCATCTGCAGGATGACGGAGGCGAGGTTCGTGCGCAGGATCTCGGCGTCGGTGAACTCCGGCCGGGAGTCGAAGTCCTCCTGCGAGTACAGCCGGATACAGATGCCGTCGCTGGTACGGCCGCAGCGGCCCTTGCGCTGGTTGGCGCTGGCCTGCGAGACCGGCTCGATGGGCAGGCGCTGCACCTTGGTGCGGTAGCTGTAGCGCGAGATACGGGCCATGCCCGGGTCGATGACGTACCGGATGCCCGGCACCGTCAGCGAGGTCTCGGCGACGTTGGTGGCCAGCACGATCCGCCGGCCGGTGTGCCGCTGGAAGACCCGGTGCTGCTCGGCGTGCGAGAGACGGGCGTACAGCGGCAGTACCTCGGTGTGCTTGAGCTGCTTCTTGGTGAGCGCGTCCGCGGTGTCCCGGATCTCCCGCTCGCCGGAGAGGAAGACCAGGATGTCGCCCGGCCCCTCGGCCTGGAGCTCGTCGACCGCGTCGCAGATCGCGGTGATCTGGTCGCGGTCGGAGTCGTCCCCGCCCTCCTCCAGCAGCGGGCGGTAGCGCACCTCGACGGGGTACGTACGCCCGCTGACCTCGATGATCGGCGCATCCCCGAAGTGCCGGGAGAAGCGCTCCGGGTCGATGGTCGCGGAGGTGATCACGACCTTGAGGTCGGGCCGCTTGGGCAGCAGCTGCGCCAGATACCCGAGGATGAAGTCGATGTTGAGGCTGCGCTCGTGGGCCTCGTCGATGATGATCGTGTCGTACTGGCGCAGCTCGCGGTCCGTCTGGATCTCGGCGAGCAGGATGCCGTCCGTCATCAGCTTGACCAGGGTGTCGGAGCCGACCTGGTCGGTGAAGCGGACCTTCCAGCCCACCGCCTCGCCCAGGGGAGTGCGCAGTTCCTCGGCCACCCGCTCGGCGACGGTGCGCGCGGCGATCCGGCGCGGCTGGGTGTGCCCGATCAGGCCGCGCACACCCCGGCCCAGCTCCAGGCAGATCTTGGGGATCTGGGTGGTCTTGCCGGAGCCGGTCTCACCCGCGACGATCACGACCTGGTGGTCGCGGATCGCCGCCAGGATCTCGTCCTTCTTCTGGCTGACCGGGAGCTGCTCGGGATAGGTGACCTCGGGCATGGCGGCGCGGCGCTGCTCGACGCGCAGCTCCGCCTCCTGGATGCCGTCCTCGATCTCGGCGAGCACCGCAGCGCGGGCCTCGGGCTTACGGATACGGCGAGCGCCCTCCAGCCGCCGGCCCAGTCGCTGCTGGTCGCGCAGCGTCAGCGCGGACAGCCGCTCCAGCAGGGCGGGCAGGGTGGGAGCGGCGCCGTCGGACAGGGCGGGGGCAGGCTGACTGGACATACGACTCCCAGGATCTCACCTCGCCGAAACGACTGGCGAACCATTTGTGGGTGGGGCGGGCGCGCGAGGGGTGCGGACACGGGCCGCGTGGGCGGGCGCAGGGCCAGGCGTACAGGCGGGCGCAGGGCCGGATGTACGGGCACGCGTACGGGAATGGCGGACCTGCACGGGAATGTCCCGGATGGCTGTCTTAGCGTGGCGGTATGGATGATCAACACGACGGCCCCTCTGCCCAGGACCCTGCCCGAAGCGCTCCCGACGGTGGGGCTCACGGCGCGCACGGAAGGCCCCTGACCAGGGCCGAGAGATGGGCGGCCGTCAAGAGATCGCCGTTCCTGCCGGCCGTGGTGCTGGTGTTCATCCTGGCCGCCGCCGCGGGCCTGTTCGCCGGCTCGTACACGTACTCCATGGCCAACCCCGCCCCGCACCGCATCCCCACCGCCGTGGTCGGCTCCTCCCAGGCGCCGCACGGCCGGGCCTTCGTCGACGGCATGGAGAAGGCCCTCAACGCCTCGCTCCAGCTGCGCGATTACGCCACATACGGCGAGGCGAAGCGGGCCGTGGACGAGCAGGAGGTCTTCGCGATCCTCGCCGTCCGGGAGCGGGGCGTGGAGCTGGACGTGTCGGGGGCCTCCGGCGCCTCGGTCGCCCAGCTGCTCGCCGAGGCCGGGCCCAAGGTGGGCGCGGCGGCCGGCGTCCCCGTCGAGGTCAAGGACATCAAGCCGCTCCAGGAGGGCGACCCGCGGGGACTTGCGCTCTTCTACATCTCCCTGGCCGCGGTGATCATCGGCTTCGTCGGCGCCATCCAGCTCAGCGTGCACGCCCGCGCCCTGAACCCGGCCGAGCGCATCGCCTTCACCGCCGCGTACGCGCTGCTGGGCTCCTTCGCCATCGTCGCGGTGGTCGACTGGCTGCTGGGCGCCCTGAACCTGCCGTTCCTGGAGTCCTTCTCGATCCTGGCGCTGACGATGTTCGCCTCCGGCATGGTCTTCTCGATGTTCAACGTCCTGATGGGCCGCTGGGCGATGCTCCCCACCTGGGGCCTGATGGTGCTGCTGGGCAACCCGTCCTCCGGCGGCGCGGTCTCCTGGCCGCTGCTGCCGTCCGTACTGGGCCACATCGGCCGCTGGCTGCCGCCGGGCGCCTCGGTCAACGCCCAGCACACCGCGGTCTACTTCGGCGGCCACCAGCACGCCTTCCCCTTCCTGGTCCTCGCGGGCTGGGCGCTGCTGTCCTGCACCGTCTTCTGGGTCTGGCGGCACCGGCACCCCGGTGGCCGGGAAAGCGCGGTGGCACCGGCGCACGCGGCGGTCTGAGGCGGTGCGTACGCGATCATTGGCCCATGGACAACGGAATACGACGCATGGGCGGGGTGGCCGTGCTGGTGGCCGGCATCGGGCTGCTGCTCTGGCTGTCCTTCGGCTCCCCGCAGCAGTGGGGCGGGGACATCGAGCGGCTGGTGCGCGGGGTGCTGAGGCTGGCCGGTGTGGCGGCGATCAGCGGCGGAGCGTGGCTGTTCTTCTCCAAGGGGGCGGGGGACCGCGTGAGGTAGAGATCACGGGAGCATGAAGAAGGCCCCGATCCAGGAGGATCGGGGCCTTCTTCATGCGGTGTGGCTGGGGCCGGGGTCGAACCGGCGACCTTCCGCTTTTCAGGCGGACGCTCGTACCAACTGAGCTACCCAGCCGCAGCGGTCCTGACGGGATTTGAACCCGCGGCCTCCACCTTGACAGGGTGGCGAGCACTCCAAACTGCTCCACAGGACCT
>NZ_JBSIBZ010000053.1:0-64636 GCF_058245575.1 Streptomyces sp. UF-297
AAGAGACTGGCGCCGGGCGGCGGCCCGGCCGCCGGGGTCGGCCTCGGCGGCCGGTGCCGCCCCGTCGGGAGCCGCGGTCTGGCGGGGCACCCGGCCGCGCGCGCTGACGTGCGGTTCGTAGGGCGCGTCGTCGGGGGCGGCGGGCTCCGGGTCGGCGCCCGCGTACGGCTCGTAGGGGGCGGGCGGCTCGGCGGCGGGCGGGTACGGCTGCCCGTAGGGGCCGTACGGGTCGAACCCGGCGCCGATCGTCTCGTGCGCCGCGTACGCCGCGTGCGCCGCGCCTGCTCCGTCCGGCGCGAAATCGTGCGCCGGGTAGGCCTCGTACGACGGCTCGGCGTGCAGGCCGCGGCTGCCGCGCGCGGCACGGTGGCTGCCCTGCGAATGACTCACGACGCTCCACATGGCACGGGGTCCGGTTGACGGCCCGGAATGTAGCGGAGCGGAAGTAACTCTCCAAAGCATGCCCACTACGGAGCGTTGCGGCGCTATCCTGCCGCGCCACACTGCCGCGACCGTGCTGTGGCCGCTCCGTGGCCGGTCAGTAACCGAAGGCGCGGGCTGTATTGGCGGCCACGGCCGTGGCCAGCGCTTCCTCGGACAGGCCCTTGACCGCCGCCATGGCCCGCAATGTGACCGGAATGAGATACGGCGCGTTAGGCCGTCCGCGGTACGGGGCCGGGGTCAGGAAGGGCGCGTCGGTCTCCACCAGGACGAGTTCGGCGGGCGCGACGGCCAGGGCGTCCCGCAGCGGCTGAGCGTTCTTGAACGTCACGTTTCCGGCGAAGGACATGAAATACCCCGCTTCGGCGCACTCCTTGGCCATATCGGCGTCGCCGGAGTAGCAGTGGAAGACGACGGTGTCCGGTGCGCCTTCCTCACGCAGCACCCTTAGCACGTCCTGGTGCGCCTCACGGTCGTGGATGACCAGGGCCTTGCCGTGCCGCTTGGCGATCTCGATGTGTGCGCGGAAGGAGCGTTCCTGCGCCGCCATGCCCTCGGGGCCCGTACGGAAGTAGTCCAGGCCCGTCTCGCCGACGCCGCGCACCTCGGGGCGGGCGGCCAGCGCGTCGATCTCGGCGAGCGCCGCGTCCAGCGCCGCCTCGCCGCCCGGCACCCGGGCGCCCTGCCGGGACCAGCCGTCGGGGTCACCGAGCACGATGCGCGGGGCTTCGTTGGGGTGCAGGGCGACGGTGGCGTGCACGCTCTCGTGGGCCGCGGCCGTCTCGGCGGCCCAGCGCGATCCCGCCAGGTCGCAGCCGACCTGGACGACGGTGGTCACCCCGACCGAGGCCGCTTTGGCCAGGGCGTCCTCGACCGTGCCCTCCTGCATGTCCAGGTGGGTGTGCGAGTCGGCGACCTGGACGGTCAGGGGCTCGGGCAGCGGCGGGGCTTCGGCCTTGTTGCTCATGGGCGCGATCCTACGAAAGCCTCGCAGGACCGCGCCCAGGAGATCACCGCGTCACTTGCGGTGGTGGTGCTGGAAGGGGTGCAGCAGGTCGGACAGGTGCCAGTGGTGCTCGCCCGCCCGTGCCGGGTCCTCCCCGCCCGGCTCCGCGCCTTCGGGTCCGGCCGGCGCTTCCTGTACGGAGCCGGTGCGCGCGGCGGGATGCCGCTGGTGCAGGCTCGCCAGGGCGTCGGAGACCAGGGAGACCTGGCCCGCCCGCATGATGCGCACGACGTGTCCGCCGCAGTTCAGGCAGGTGGGGCGGGTCAGCGGCGAGGGGACGCGCTCGCCGTCGGCGAGATAGACGGCGTGCGTCCGGCCCTCGGCGTCCACGTGGTGCTCTATCTCGTAGGACTGCTCCCAGCCGTGGCCGCAGCGCATGCACGCGAAGGCGTACGCCTCGTGGGCCGGGGGCTCGGTGCTGGGTGTGGGGTGTGCTTCGCCGGTGGTCCGCGTCGTACGCGCCGTACGCGTCTCTCCCTGGGTTCCCGCTATTTCGCTCATGGCCGCTCCTCTTGTCCTGTGGACAAGGTCTCCGGGGACGAACGTCCCACCTCCCAGTGGACGCCTTTCCCGGCCGCCGCGCAGCAGATCTTGTGCCTAGTTGGCGCAGATTTGGCAGGACCTAGGGATACCGGCCTCTTGCGCGGGCCTGGCTTTACCTTCCAGGCTAGTCATTTACTTTCGCCGCGTCCCGTTCGAGCCGCATTCTTTGCCGCGACGACGGCGTCGAAGACGTCCCGCTTGGGTACGCCCACCTCGGCGGCGACCGCCGCAATGGCCTCCTTGCGGCGCTCCCCCGCCTCCTCGCGCACCTGCACCCTGCGCACCAGCTCCTCGGGGCCCAGGTCCTGCGGCCCCGGCTCGCCCGCCCCCTCGACGACGACGGTGATCTCGCCGCGTACGCCCTCGGCCGCCCACGCCGCCAGCTCGCCCAGCGGGCCGCGCTTGACCTCCTCGTACGTCTTGGTCAGCTCGCGGCACACGGCCGCCCGCCGGTCGGCGCCGAAGGCCTCGGCCATGGCGGCCAGGGTGTCGTCCAGGCGGTGCGGCGCCTCGAAGTAGACCAGGGTGCGGCGCTCGTCGGCGGACTCCTTCAGGCGGCCCAGGCGCTCCCCCGCCTTGCGCGGCAGGAAGCCCTCGAAGCAGAAGCGGTCCACGGGCAGCCCGGACAGGGCGAGCGCGGTCAGCACGGCGGACGGGCCGGGGACCGCGGTGACCTTGATGTCCCGCTCGACGGCGGCGGCGACCAGCCGGTAGCCGGGGTCGGAGACCGAGGGCATACCGGCGTCCGTGACCAGCAGCACCCGCGCGCCGCCCGCCAGCGCCTCGGCCAGCTCGGGGGTGCGGGCGGACTCGTTGCCCTCGAAGTAGGACACGATCCGCGCGGTGGTGTGCACGTCCAGCGCCTGTGTCAGGCGGCGCAGCCGCCGGGTGTCCTCGGCGGCGATGATGTCGGCCGCCGTCAGCTCGGCGGCGAGCCGGGGCGGGGCGTCCGCGGTGTCGCCGATGGGGGTCCCTGCGAGTACGAGCGTTCCAGTCACGCCCCCATCCTCCCAGGGCGCACCACGCGCCGCCGCACCCGGCGGCGTGCATCGGTACACCACAGGGCCCTTCCCTACGATGGCCCGGTGACGAGTGAGACCGCGACAGACGACCCGCGTGCCAAGGGGCTCGCCGAGCCGCCCCACCAGTGGCAGCGGCGGCTGCGCCGCTTCGGCTACGCGGCCCGCCCGCAGGCCGGTGTCCGCGAGCGGCTGGTGCCGGCCTTCCCCGAGCCGTCCACGCGGCTGTGGGCGGTGCTGGGCCTGGGCCCGAAGGCGGCGGGGCGGCTGGCGCGCTTCTCCGGCTGGGGCGGCCCGCTGCTCGTCGCGCTGTTCGCGGGGCTGCTGCGCTTTTGGAAGCTGGGCAGCCCCGGCAAGGTGATATTCGACGAGACGTACTACCCCAAGGACGCCTGGTCGCTGCTCCAGTACGGCTACGAGGGCACCTGGGCCAAGAACGCCAATGACGCGCTGATCGCCCATCCGCCCAAGATCGAGCTGACGCCCGACCCTTCCTATGTCGTGCATCCGCCCATAGGGAAATGGGTCATCGCGCTGGGCGAGTGGGCGTTCGGCATGAACCCCTTCGGCTGGCGGTTCATGGTCGCCCTGCTCGGCACGCTCTCGGTGCTGATGATCTGCCGCATCGGCCGCCGGCTGTTCCGGTCCACGGCGCTGGGCTGTCTGGCGGGCGGTCTGCTGGCCGTGGACGGGCTGCACTTCGTGATGAGCCGCACCGCGCTGCTGGACCTGATCGTGATGTTCTGGGTGGTGGCGGCCTTCGGCGCTCTGCTGCTGGACCGCGACCGCACCAGAGCCCGGCTGGCGGCGGCGCTTCCCGTGGGGGAGGACGGCCTCGTACGGCCCGACGCGCAGGTGGGCGACAACCTGCGCCTGGGGTGGCGCCCTTGGCGGATCGCGGCGGGCGTCTGTCTGGGCCTGTCGGCCGCCACCAAGTGGAACGGCCTGTACTTCCTCGCCGCCTTCGGCGTGCTGATGATCCTGTGGGACGTGGCCGCGCGCCGCACCGCGGGCGCCACCCGCCCGCGCCGCGCCGTCCTCAGGCGCGATGTGCTGCCCGCGTTCGGCTCCACCGTCGTCCTGGCGCTGGCCACCTACCTCGCCTCCTGGTCGGGCTGGCTGGCCACCGACCGCGGCTACTACCGCGACTGGGCGCTGACCCCCGACGGACGGGCGAACTCCTTGCCCCTCCTGCCGGACTGGCTGAACAGCCTGTGGCACTACCAGCAGGAGGTCTACACCTTCCACACCGGCCTGACCACGCCGCACACCTACCAGTCCAACCCCTGGAGCTGGCTGGTGCTGGGGCGCCCGGTCTCCTACTTCTACGAGGACCCCAAGGCCGGCGTCGACGGCTGCACGGCGGCGGAGGGCTGCGCCCGCGAGGTCCTGGCGCTGGGCACGCCCCTGCTGTGGTGGGCGGGCTGCTTCGCGCTGCTGTACGTGCTCTACCGCTGGCTGTTCCGGCGCGACTGGCGCGCGGGCGCGATCGCCTGCGGTGTCGCGGCCGGCTATCTGCCCTGGTTCCTGTACCAGGAGCGCACCATCTTCCTCTTCTACGCCGTGGTGTTCGTCCCGTTCCTGTGCCTGGCGCTGGCCATGATGATCGGCGCGATCCTGGGCCCGCCCGGCTCGGACGAGCGGCGCCGGACCGTCGGCGCCATCGGTGCGGGCGTCCTCGTCCTGCTCATCATCTGGAACTTCATCTACTTCTGGCCCATCTACACCGGCTACCCCATTCCCAAGTCGGCCTGGCACCACCGGATGTGGTTCGACACCTGGGTCTGAGACCGGCGGTGAGGGCGCTCACCTGCCGGTCCCCGTAACGAGGCTCACTCAATTACCCCGTGTCCCATAGAGTGCACAGCACGTTCTTGTGTCGTGGTCAAGGACGAGGCTCCAGGAGGGGATCGGTGTCATGCGCCGTGAGGTGAGGTACGGGCTGATCGGCGGGGCGGTCGCCCTGGTTGTGGGCGGGGTGAGCGGCTGCTCGATGTTCGGCGGCTCCGACGCCGAGGGCAAGCCGCAGCAGGTACGGGCCGCGGCCGACGACGGCAAGCCCGGCGGCAACGACCCCAAGGCGCAGACCGGTCCGCTGACGCAGGACGAAGTCCGCACCACCGCCGAGGAGTTCCTGGCCGCCTGGCAGTCGGGCGACACCGCCAAGGCCGCGGAGCTGACGGACGACGCCCAGGCCGCGGGCGCCGCGCTCAAGTCCTTCGCCGGGCAGGCGCACTTCTCCAAGGTGACGCTGACGCCGGGCAAGCCGGGCGGCGGGAAGGTGCCGTACTCGGTCGCGGCCGAGATCGACTACAAGGGCGCCAAGACCCCCTACTCCTACGCCTCTTCGCTGAGCGTGAAGCGGGACGCCGGGACCGGAAAGCCGGTTGTCGCCTGGCAGCCCGCCGTCGTCCACCCCAAGCTCGGCAAGGGCGACGTCCTGCGCACCGGTGAGTCCGCCGCGCCGCCCATCAAGGCCGTCGACCGCAACGGTGTGGAGCTGACCAAGGAGGCGCACCCGGCGCTGGCCGGGGTGCTGGACAGCCTGCGGGACAAGTACGGCAACAAGACCGACGGCAAGCCGGGCGTGGAGTTCTTCATCCAGCGGGCCAAGAGCACCAAGAGCGCACAGCAGCCCAACGAGACGCTGAAGGTGCTCTCCAAGGGGACGCCGGGCACGCTCAAGACCACACTGGACGCCAAGGTGCAGGCCGCCGCCGAGAAGGCCGTCCAGGGCAAGGGCCGGGCCTCGGCCGTCGCCCTCAAGCCCAGCACCGGCGAGATCCTGGCCATCGCCAACTCCCCCGCGCAGGGCTTCAACGTGGCCACCCAGGGGTCCCTGGCGCCCGGCTCCACGATGAAGATCGTGACCGCGGCGATGCTGATGGACAAGGGGCTGACCGCGCCGGGCAAGGCGCACCCGTGCGAGAAGTTCGTGACGGTGGGCGGCTGGAAGTTCCAGAACCTGAACAAGACCGAGATCAAGAACGGCACCTTCGCGCAGAGCTTCGCCTCCTCCTGCAACAACGCCTTCATCTCCCAGGCCGAGAAGCTCAGCGACGACGACCTGACGAAGTACGCGCGCGACGTCTTCGGGATCGGCCTGAACTGGCAGGCGGGCATTCCCACCTTCGACGGGCGGGTGCCGGTGCAGAGCGACGCGCAGATGGCCGCCTCGCTGATCGGCCAGGGCGGGGTCCGGATGAACCCGCTGAACGTGGCGACGCTCGCCGCGACCGCGCAGACCGGCAGCTTCCACCAGCCCTACATCGTCTCCCCCGCCCTGGACGGCCGCTCGCTGGCCAAGGCGCCCGCCGCCATGAAGCCGGGCACCGCCTCCGGCCTGAAGTCGCTGATGAAGCTGACCGCGACCTCCGGTACGGCGGCCGAGGCGATGAACGGGATCGGCGGCGACATCGGCGCCAAGACCGGCTCGGCCGAGGTCGACGGGCAGAAGAAGCCCAACGCGTGGTTCACCGCCTTCCGCGGGGACATGGCGGCGGCGGCCGTGGTCCCGGCCAGCGGGCACGGCGGCTCCAACGCCGGGCCGGTGGTACGCACCATCCTCAGCGCGGGGTAGGACGCGCCCTCCGCAGCGCGGGGTGAAGCGCGCGGTGCGGTGCGGGACGAACTCCCGTACCACCAGCGCGAGATGGGCTCCCGCCCCACCCGTACCACCTGCTGAGATGGCACCCCGGCCGACTATTTCCGGTCGCATGGCCCGCACGCCGTTGGTTAGCGTGCGGGCCATGAGTCATTCTCCGGACAGTTCTGACACCCTCGCCCACCCCCGATTCGCCGAGGCCCTGCGCGAGCTGGGGCTCCAGGTCGAGGTGCGCCGCTTCCCCGAGGCGACCCGTACCGCCGCGCAGGCCGCCGAGGCCATCGGCTGCGGGCTCGGCCAGATCGTCAAGTCGCTGGTCTTCGCCGCCGACGGCCGGCCCGTACTGGTGCTGATGGACGGCGCCTCGCGGGTGGATGTCGAGCTGGTACGGGCCGAGTTGGGGGCCGCCGAGGTCGCACGGGCCGACGCCGGTCTCGTACGGGAGACCACCGGCTATGCCATCGGCGGCGTGCCGCCCTTCGGGCACCGCACCCGCACCACCGTGCTCGCCGACCGGGGGCTGCTCGCGCACGGCACGGTCTGGGCCGCGGCGGGCACCCCGCACACCGTCTTCCCGCTCGACCCCAAGGCACTGGTCGAGCACGCGGGGGCGCGGGTGGTGGATGTGCGCGAGCGCGGGGCATGACCCCGCTGGTGGTGGCGGCGGTGCTGATCGCCGCGGTGACGCACGCGAGTTGGAACGCCATCGCGCACGGCATCAAGGACCAGCTGCTCGCCTTCACGCTGGTCGGCGGCGGCGGGGCGGTGTGCGGGGCGGTGCTGGCGTGTTTCACGCCGGTGCCGGCCGGGGCCGCCTGGCCGTACCTGATCGGCTCGGCCGTGCTGCACGTGGTCTACCAGGTGCTGCTGATGCAGTCCTTCCGGCTCGGTGACTTCGGGCAGATGTACCCGATCGCGCGCGGCACCGCGCCGCTGGTCGTCACGGTGCTGGCCGCCGTCTTCGTCCACGAGGTGCCCGACGGCTGGGCGCTGGCCGGGGTGGCGCTGGCCTCGGCGGGTCTGGTCGGCGTCGCCCTGTGGGGCATCCGCGGCTCCGGTGCCCGGCCGCACTGGCCCGCGATCGCCGCAGCGCTCGCCACGGGTCTGTCCATCGCCTCGTACACGACGGTGGACGGCGTGGGCGTACGCGCCTCCGGCAGCTCACTGGGGTACATCGCCTGGCTGATGATCCTGGAGGGCCTCGCCATCCCGGCGTACGCGCTGGCCACCCGGCGGCGTCAACTGGGCGCCCAGCTGCGGCCGGTGGCGGTGCGCGGGCTGGTCGGCGGGGCGCTGTCGATGGCCGCCTACGGGCTGGTGCTGTGGGCGCAGACGCGCGCCCCGCTGGCACCCATCGCCGCGCTGCGGGAGTCCTCGATCATCGTGGGCGCGGCGATCGGCGCGGTGTTCTTCAAGGAGCGCTTCGGCGCACCGCGGATCGCGGCGGCGGGGCTGATGGTGGTGGGCATCGGGCTGATGCTGCACACCAGTTGAGCAGCTCCGCTGCGCTGCGGCAGGGGCCTGTCGCCGAAGTCCCGTCGTCCGCCCGCAGGCCGGACGGGACTGTGACGGCAGGCCCTGCGGCCTGCGCGGTGTCTCAGTCGCCGCGCAGGGCCCGGGACAGGTCGGTGTGGGCGGTGAGGATGCCGCCGTCGACGGGGAGGGTGACGCCGGTGATCCAGGAGGCATCGGTGGAGGCGAGGAAGGCAAC
This sequence comes from Streptomyces sp. UF-297, assembly GCF_058245575.1. NCBI lineage: Bacteria > Bacillati > Actinomycetota > Actinomycetes > Kitasatosporales > Streptomycetaceae > Streptomyces > Streptomyces sp. UF-297. The sequence continues at coordinate 8,325 of NZ_JBSIBZ010000053.1, forward strand.
GGCGGCCGCGATGTCCTCGGGGCGGCCGACCCGGCCCAGCGGATAAACGCCTGCCGCGCGCTCCAACGCGGCCCGGCTGTCCGCCCAGTTGGGGGTGTCGACGGTGCCCGGCGCGACGAGGTTGACGCGCACGCCGCGCGGCGCGGCGTGCGCGGCCAGGGTACGGGTCAGGCTCTCCAGGCCCGCTTTGGCCGCGCTGTAGGCGTGGTTGCCGAAGGCGTGGATGCCGTTGACCGAGCCGATGCTCACGATCGCGCTCCTGCCGGGGGCGGCGGCGAGGTACGGGAGCGCGGCGCGGGCGCAGCGGAAGGCGCCGGTGAGGGTGATGTCGAGGTCCCGCTGCCACTCGTCGTCGGGTTCGTCCTCGAACAGCGGGCGGTCGGGGGTGCAGTGAAAGGCGTTGTTGACCAGGACGTGCAGGCCGCCGAAGCGTTCTGCGGCGTGCGCCACGGCGGCCTCGACGGCGGCGCGGTCGCTCACGTCGCAGGCCAGCGCCTCGGCCCGGCCGCCGCTTTCCCCGATAGCGGCGGCGGCCCGCCGCGCCCGCTCGCCGTCTTGGTCGGTGACCAGCACGCCCGCCCCTTCGGCGGCCAGCCGCCCCGCCGTCGCCGCACCGATCCCCCGGCCCGCGCCGGTGACCAGCACGCCGTACCCCTCGAACCGCCGCACGCGCTCACACCCTTCACCGGGGCCGTCTGCCGGGCGCAGCGTAGGGGACGGGATCGGGCGGGGGTAGGCCCCACGCCCGCAGCTTCACATCCGCGCTTCCAGCGGAGCGCTCAGGCCGCCGTCACGCTCGTGCGCAGGGCGCGGACCAGGGACTGGGCGCGGGGGTCGGCGGTGACGTTCTTGTGCATGCCGTTGGTGACGTAGCCGAAGGAGATGCCGGACTCGGGGTCGGCGAAGGCGAGGCAGCCGCCGCGGCCGGGGTGGCCGAAGGAGCCGGGGGCCAGGAGGGGGGAGGCCGGGCCGTGCAGCATGAAGCCCAGGCCGAAGCGGGTGTTGACGACCAGGGTGCGGTCGGGGCCGGCCGACTCCTCGGTACGGGCCAGCGTCAGCGTCGCCGGGGCGAAGAGGCGGGGGTGGTCCTCGACCGGGCCGATCAGGGCGGCGTAGCAGCGGGCCAGCGCGCGGGCGGTGGCGACGCCGTTGGAGGCGGGGAGTTCGGCGGCGCGGTAGGCGGGGGCGTTCTCGTCGGGGAGGGGGGCGATGGCGGCGAAGGCGCGCCGGGTCAGGGAGGCGGGGTCGGCGTAGGCGGCGGAGACGTTCGCCTTGGGGCGTACCCGAAGACCCGCAGAGGCGGGCGCGGCGGGGGCCTCGATCTCGGCCATCCGCCCGGCCCGGCTCTGGCGGGAGCCGGGCAGACCGACCCACAGGTCCAGGCCGAGCGGCCCGGATATCTCCTCGGCGATCCAGGTGCCGATGGTGCGCCCGGTGACGCGGTGGACGAGTTCGGCCAGCAGCCAGCTGTAGGTCTGGGCGTGGTAGCCGTGGTCTGCGCCGGGGGTCCAGGCCGGGGCCTGGGCGGCGAGCGCGGCCGGGCCGCTGACGCCGTCCAGGGCCTGGTCGGGGGTGAGCGGGGTGTCCAGTACGGGCAGTCCGGCGCGGTGTGACAGGAGGTGGCGCACCAGCACCCGCTCCTTGCCCGCGGCCTTGAACTCGGGCCAGTACGTGCCCACGGGGGCGTCCAGGTCCAGCAGTCCGCGCTGGTGCAGCAGCAGCGGGACGATCGCCGCGATGCCCTTGGTGGCGGAGCGGATGACCTGGGCGGTGTCGCGCTCCCAGGGGGCGGCGAGCGGGGAGGCGTCGTCGGCGTGCTTGGTGCCCGCCCACAGGTCGGCGACCTTGCGGCCGTGCCGGTAGACGGCAACGGCCGCGCCGCGCTCGCCGCGCTGCGCGAAGTTCGCCGCGAAGGCGTCACGGACCGGCTCGAAGCCGTCCGCGACCGTGCCCTGGACGTCCACCACTGATTCCCGCTTCCCACTCATCCGTCGCGTTTGTGACCTATCAATGGTGCAACGCGTGGATCAGTGCTCGTGACCCGGACCACGGGGGCCGTGGGGATCGTCACAGCGGGTTTGTCACCCACGGCGCCCTACGGTGCGGCGCGTAAGGCGTGCCACGGCCGCGCGGGCCCTACGGCAGGAGAGAGGGCCGACGACTGGAGCGAGGCAGCGCCGGCGCTCACCGCGGCACGGTCACCGAGCGCGGGTCGAAGCCGAAGGGCAGCTCCAGGCGGTGGGTGCGCATCAGTTCCCTGTCGCACAGCAGGTCCTGGGTGGGGCCGTCGGCCGCGGTGACGCCGCCGGAGAGCACCACCGAGCGCGGGCACAGCTGAAGGGCGTACGGCAGGTCGTGCGTGACCATGAGCACGGTGATGTCCAACGACCGCAGGATGTCGGCCAGTTCGCGGCGCGAGGCGGGGTCGAGGTTGGAGGAGGGCTCGTCCAGTACGAGGATGTCCGGGCGCATGGACAGGACGGTGGCCACCGCGACCCGGCGGCGCTGCCCGAAGGAGAGGTGGTGCGGGGGCCGGTCGGCGAAGGCGGCCATGCCGACCTGTTCCAGCGCCCGGGTCACCCGCGCGGCCAGTTCGGCGCCGCGCAGCCCGGCCGTGGCGGGGCCGAAGGCGACGTCCTCGCGGACGGTGGGCGAGAAGAGCTGGTCGTCGGGGTCCTGGAAGACGATGCCGACGCGGCGGCGGATCTCGGGGAGATGGCGCTTGGCGACGGGCAGCCCGGCGACGGTGACCGTACCGGCGCCCGCGTCCAGGATGCCGTTGAGGTGCAGGACCAGGGTGGTCTTCCCGGCGCCGTTGGGGCCCAGCAGCGCGACCCGCTCGCCGCGCCGCACGGTGAGGTCGACGCCGAAGAGGGCCTGGTGGCCGTCGGGGTAGGCGTACGCCAGGCCGCGTACCTCCAGGGCGGGCGGGGCCGCGTCGCGGGGGCCGGAGGCGGCGGTCATCGGGTCCACGGCGGTCATAGGGTCCATCCCACGAGGCAGACGGCGAGGGCGGTCAGGGGCAGCGCGGCGGCGCGGGTCCACTGGGCGCCGGTGGCCGCTGGCCGGTCCGCGGCCGGCCAGGTGCCGGTGTAGCCGCGGCTGAGCATGGCGAGGTGGACGCGTTCGCCGCGTTCGTAGGCGCGGATGAACAGGGCTCCGGCGGACTTGGCCAGCACGCCCCAGTGGCGCGGGCCGCGGGCCGTGAAGCCGCGGGAGAGCCGGGCGATCCGCATCCGCCGCAGCTCGTCGCCGACCACGTCCCCGTACCGGATCATGAAGGCGGCGATCTGTACGAGCAGCGGCGGCATCCGCAGCCGCTCCAGGCCCAGCAGCAGCGCGCGCAGCTCGGTGGTGGCGGCCAGCAGGACGGAGGCGGCGACGCCGAGGGTGCCCTTGGCGAGGATGTTCCAGGCGCCCCACAGGCCGGGCTCGCTCAGCGCCGTCCCCAGGATGTGGACACGCGGCCCCTCGGCGACGAAGGGCATCAGGACGGCGAAGGCCACGAACGGGACCTCGATGAGCAGCCGCTTGAGCACGAAGCGGGCGGGGATGCGGGCTGTGGCCGTCACGGCGGCGAGCAGGAGGGCGTACAGGGCGTAGGCCCACATCGCGGTGCGGGGAGTGGAGACCACGACGAGGACGAAGCAGAAGGCTGCGGTGATCTTGCAGTGCGGGGGCAGGCGGTGGACCGGGCTGTCGCCGGCTCGGTGGAGCTTGTGGAGGTGGCCGGTGCCCATGTCAGGCGGGCTCGTTCTGTGGGGCGGGCGCCTGGGCGGTGGTGCGGCGGCGGTGGCGGACGAGCACGAAGACGCCGGTGCCCGCGGCGAGGGTCGCGCCGACGCCGATGACGCCGGCGAGGCCGCCGGAGAGCCAGGGGGTGTCGACGTTCTCGACGCCGTAGTCGGCGAGGGGGGAGTTCTTGGTGACGGCGCCCTTGGTGTCCGCGGCCTTTTTGTCGATGCCGTGGTCGGTGGCGACCCGTTCCAGGCCGTCGGGGCTGGTGGAGGCGTAGTAGCTGATGCCGCCGGCGCAGAGCAGGGCGGTGGCCAGGCCGGTCAGCCAGAGGTGGCGGGTGCGGAGGCGGGTGGGCGGCTGCCCGCCGGTGGGGGTGCCGCTGTGCCCGCCCTGCCGCCCCGGCGGCAGACCGCCCACAGCTGGGTGGGGTGCGGATGCCGTGCGGATTTCCAGGGGTTTGGCCAGGCCTCGGGCGGCGTATACGAGGTCGGGGCGGACGGCCAGGACGGCGGCGACGGTGAGGGCCGTGATGGCGGCCTCGCCGATGCCGATCAGGACGTGTACGCCGACCATGGCGGCGAAGACCTTGCCGAGGGCGACCTCGGTGGTGCCGCCGAGCGCGTACAGGCCCGTGAAGGCGACCGCGGCGGCCGGGACGGAGACCAGGGCGGCGGCGAACGCGGCGACGGTGACCGAGCGGCGGGTGCGCGGCAGCACCTTGGCCAGGCCGCGGAAGAGGCCGTAGGCGACCGGGACGGCCACCACCGCCATGTCCGTGACGTTGACGCCGAGCGCGGTCAGCCCGCCGTCGGCGAAGAGCACCCCCTGCATCAGCAGCACCACGAAGATGCACAGCACTCCGGTGTACGGGCCGACCAGGATGGCCGCCAGCGCACCGCCCAGCAGATGCCCGCTGGTCCCGGCGGCGACGGGGAAGTTGAGCATCTGGACGGCGAAGACGAAGGCGGCGACCAGGCCCGCCAGCGGCGCCGTACGGTCCGCGCCGGGGCCGTCGGCGAGCTCGCGGCGGGCGCCGCGCAGGCTGAGGGCGACCGCGGCGGCGGCCAGGCCCCCGGCGGCGAGGGAGACGGGGGCGTTGATGAATCCGTCGGGTACGTGCATGAGCGGGCCTCTCCGATCGGAGCGGGACACCTTCGGCCGGCCACCCGCGCTGCGGGCACCTTCGAGCCAGGCGACGCATCATTCGAGCCACGCGACGTCCCCATGGTGGTGGCCACTGCGAACGCCTTGCAAGAGCGCCTGGGGCGCGAAAGGGAGGCGCCCGCACTCCCGCGCACCACCGGGCCCACTCACCCCGGCACCACCAAAAGGTGGCGGGAGCGGGCGACTGCCCGAAGTCTGGGGTCATGACCACGGCCACCGTCGCCACCCCCGCCTCGCCGCCCGCGCTCGGCCGCCGCCGTACCAACCTGGTGTTCGTCACGATCGTGCTCGGCATGCTGCTGGCGGCCCTGGACCAGACGATCGTCTCCACGGCGCTGCCGACGATCGTCGCCGACCTGGGCGGCGGCGGGCACATGGCGTGGGTGGTGACCGCGTACCTGCTGGCCGAGACGGTCTCCACGGTCCTGGTCGGCAAGTTCGGCGACCTCTTCGGGCGCAAGGTGGTCTTCCAGCTCAGCGCCGTCGTCTTCGTCGCCGGATCGATCCTGGCGGGCGCGGCGAACAGCATGCTCGTGCTGGTGGCGGCCCGCGCGGTGCAGGGCATCGGCGGCGGTGGCCTGATGGTGACCGCGATGGCGCTGATCGCGGATGTGATCCCGCTGCGCGAGCGGGGCAAGTACCAGGGCGCGCTGGGCGCGGTGTTCGGTGTGACGACGGTGGTCGGGCCCACCCTGGGCGGCCTGTTCACCGACCACGCCTCCTGGCGCTGGTGCTTCTACGTCAACATCCCCATCGCGGTGGTGATGGTGGTGATGGCGGCCCGCACCATCCCCGTCGTCCGCTCCGCGGTGCGCCCGCTCATCGACTACATGGGCATCGTGCTGGTGGCGCTGGGCGCCTCCGGGCTGGTGCTGGGCCTGGAGTGGGGCGGCAACGAGTACGCCTGGGGATCGCCGGTCGTCATCGGCCTGTTCGCCGGCTCCGTGCTGCTGCTGACCGCGTTCGTCTTCGTGGAACTGCGCGCCAAGGAGCCGATGCTCCCCATGCACCTGTTCCGCAACCCGGTCTTCACCATCTGCTCGGTGCTCAGCTTCATCGTCGGCTTCGCGATGCTCGGCGCGATGACGTACCTGCCCACGTATCTGCAGTACGTGGACGGGGTCTCGGCGACGATGTCGGGCGTGCGGACGCTGCCGATGGTCGTCGGTCTGCTGGGCACCTCCATGCTCTCCGGCATCGTCGTCAGCCGCACCGGCAAGTACCGGATCTTCCCCATCGTGGGCACCGCCGTGATGGCGCTGGGCCTGTATCTGATGTCGACGATGGGCGCGGGCACCGGCGTGTGGCTGGAGTCGCTGTACATGTTCGTGCTGGGCCTGGGCATCGGGCTGGCCATGCAGGTGCTGACCATCGCGGTCCAGAACACCGTCGCCTACCACGAGTTGGGCACCGCGACCTCCGGCGTCACCTTCTTCCGTACCCTCGGCTCCTCCTTCGGCACGGCCATCTTCGGCACCCTCTACAGCAACCAGCTCGAACCCAACCTGAAGCAGGCGATGGCGCAGCTGCCCGGGGTGGCGCCGGAGGCCGTGGCCAGCCCGCAGGGTCTGCACAGGCTGCCCGCCGCCCAGGCCAAGCCGGTCATCGACGCCTACGCCGACACCGTCAACTACGTCTTCCAGTGGGTCGTCCCGGTCGCGCTGGCCGGGTTCCTGGTCGCCTGGTTCCTCAAGGAGGTGCCGCTGCGCGACAGTGCGCGGGCGGCGGCGGGCGACATGGGCGAGGGCTTCGCGGCGCCCGATTCGGCGGACGCCGACCGGCAGTTGGAGCGGGCGCTGGCCCGGGTGATGCGCAAGGCCGAGGACCCGGTGAGCCAGGAGATCCTGGCGTCCTCGGGCAGCCCGCTGACGCCCGGGCAGGCGTGGGCGCTGGGCCAGGTCCACTGGCGCACCCGTATCCAGGGCGAGACGTCCCTGGCCGCGATCGCCAAGGCGCACCGGATGCCGGAGGAGGTGCTGCGGCCCGCCTTCACCGATGTCACGGGCGCGGGGTACGCGGCGCAGGAGGAGAGCCGGCTGACCGTCACCGCGGCCGGGCAGGCGGAGATCGACCGGCTGATCGGGGCGTGGCGGCACTGGCTGGACGGCAAGTTGGAGGGGTGGACGGCGGAGGATCCCCAGGACCGGGCGAAGCTGGATCGGGCGCTGGACAGCATCGCGGCCCAGCTGCTGGAGGAGGAGTCGGCCCAACGGGAGCGCACGGCGGTGTAGGCCCGCCCCTCAGGGGCGCGGGGAACTGCGCGACCGGCCCCCACCGGCCCACAGCTTGGCGGGCGATAAGCGATGCCAAGTTGCCACCGCGTGGTCGGGCCGAAACGATGGACGGGTGAGCGACGCCGCCTACCTCCGGTTCCCGCACCTGACCGACGACCTGCTCTGTTTCGCCGCCGAGGACGACCTCTGGGTGGCGCCGCTGCCCGCCGAGGGCGAGGGGGCGGGCCGGGCCTGGCGCCTCACCGTGGACCGCACCCGGGTCAGCCATCCGCGCTTCTCCCCAGATGGCACCGAGATCGCCTACACCACCTGGCGCAGCCTGGACCCGGAGGTCCATCTGGCGCGGGTGGAGGGCGGCCCGGCCCGCCGCCTGACCTACTGGGGCTCCACCGACGCCCGGGTCTGCGGCTGGATGCCGCCGGACGCCCAGGGCCGCAGCGACATCCTCGCGGTCTCCTCGCACGGCCAGCCCTTCTCGTACTACTCCTGGGCCTACCGCCTGCCCACCGACGGCAGCCCCGGCGGCAAGCTCCCCTGGGGCCCGGTCTCCGACATCGCCGTCGCCGACGTCGACGGCCAGCGCCAGACGCTGCTGCTGACGGGCAAGCCGCCGCACGAGCCGGCCGCCTGGAAGCGCTACCGGGGCGGCGCGACGGGCCGGATGTGGCTGCACGGCACGCGGCTGCTGCCGGATCTGTGCGGGCATCTGGACTCGGTGATGTTCGTGGCCGAAAGGATCGCGTTCCTGTCCGACCACGAGGGCGTCGGCAACGTCTACTCCTGCCTGCCCGACGGCACGGACCTGCGCCGGCACACCGACCATGACGCCTTCTACGCCCGGCACGCGGCCACCGACGGCTCCCGGATCGTCTACCAGTGCGCGGGCGAGCTGTGGCTGGTGGAGGACCTGGCGGCGGGGGCGGCGCCGCGCCGTCTGGAGGTCCGTCTCGGCGGGCCGCGCGCGGGCCGGCGCCCGTACCAGGTCCCGGCCGCCTCGCACGTCACCTCCCTGGCCGTGGACGCCACCGGCCGGGCGAGCGCGGTGGGCGTACGCGGCAGCCTGTACTGGCTCACCCACCGCGACGGCCCGGCCCGTACGATCCACGACACCCCGGGGGTACGGGTCCGGCTGCCCGAGATGCTGGGCTCCACCGGGCGCATCGCCTACATCACCGACGCGCTGGGCGAGGACACCATCGAGATCGCGGACCTGCCCAAGGCCAGCGGCACGGGCGCGCCCCGGCGCCTGGCCTCCGGCAGGCTGGGCCGCGTACACGAGCTCCTCTCCTCCCCGGACGGACAGCGCCTGGCCGTCGCCTCGAACGACGGCCGGCTGCTGCTGGTGACCGTGCCCGACGACGACAACGGCACCGGCACCGCCGAGGACGTCGGCGAGCTGATCCGGTCCACCAACGGCCCCGTCCGCGACCTGGCGTTCTCGCCCGATTCGCAGTGGCTGACCTGGTCGCACCCGGGCATCGGGCGGTCGCTGCGGCAGATCAAGATGGCGCGGCTGAGCGACCGCACCATCGTGGATGTGACCAACGGCCGCTTCGAGGACGAGCAGCCGGTCTTCACCCGCGACGGCCGCTATCTGGCCTTTCTGTCCTGGCGCGGCTTCGACCCGGTCTACGACGTGCACACCGGCGATCTGTCCTTCCCGCTGGGCTGCCGCCCCTACCTCGTACCGCTGTCCTCCGCGACCCCCTCCCCCTTCGCGCTCTCCCCCGACGGGCGGCCCGCCGCGGGTGGTCTGGACCCGGACCAGAGCGGCGGTGACAGCGAGGGCCCGGTGCTGGTGGAGGTGGAGGGGCTGGAGAGCCGGGTGACGCCCTTTCCGGTGGCCGCCTCGAAGTACTCCGCGCTCTACCCGGTCAGCGGCGGCGGCCTGGTGTGGCTGCGCTGGCCGATCTCCGGCGCGCTGGGCGAGACGTTCGCCAACCCGGACAACACCTCGGGCCAGCCCACCCTGGAGCACTTCGACCTGACCAAGGCCAAGCGGACCGAACTGACCAGCGCCCTGGACTGGTTCGCGCTCAGCGGCGACGGCTCGCGCCTGGTCGTCAACGACGAGGGCGAGCTGCGCGCGGTGCCCGCCACGGAGAGCGGCGACGCGGACTCGACGGTCTATCTGGACCTCAGGCGCATCCTGCACGACGTGGACCCGGAGGCGGAGTGGCGCCAGGCCTACGACGAGGCCGGGCGGATCATCCGCGCCTACTTCTGGGAGCCGCGGATGTGCGGCATCGACTGGGACGCCGTACTGGACCAGTACCGCCCGCTGGTCGAACGGGTCGCCTCCCCCGACGAGTTCGCCGATCTGCTGCGCGAGGTGCTAGGCGAGCTGGGCACCTCGCACGCGTACGTCACCGGCGCCCGCCGCAACGAGGGCCCGCCGCACTACCAGCGCGCGATGGGCCTGCTGGGCGCCAATTTCGTACGCCGCGGGGAGCGCTGGGTGGTCCAGCGCATCCTGCCGGGCGACTCCTCGGACTCCAAGGCCCGCTCCCCGCTGGCCGGTACGGGCATCCGCGAGGGCCAGGCGCTCACCCATGTGGACGGCCGCCCGGTGGACCCGGTGGCCGGGCCCTTCCCGCTGCTGGCCGCGGCCGGCGGTACGACGGTGGAGCTGGCCTTCGACCCGGGCGAGGGCGAGGGGCCCGCGCGCCGGGTCGCGGTGGTGCCGCTGGTCGACGAGCGGCCGCTGCGCTACCAGGACTGGGTGGCCAAACGCCGGGAGGTCGTACGGGAGTTGAGCGGCGGCAGGTGCGGCTATCTGCACATCCCCGACATGGGCGGCTCCGGCTGGGCGCAGTTCAACCGCGATCTGCGCATGGAGGTCTCCCGCCCGGCGCTGATCGTGGACGTACGGGGCAACGCGGGCGGCAACATCTCCGAGCTGGTGGTGGAGAAGCTGACCCGCACCATCGTGGGCTGGGACCTGACGCGCGATGCCCAGCCGGTGTCCTACGCCAGCAACGCGCCGCGCGGCCCGGTGGTCGCGGTGGCCGACGAGATGACCTCCTCCGACGGCGACATGATCACCGCGGCGTTCAAGCTGATGGGCATCGGGCCCGTGGTGGGCGCGCGCACCTGGGGCGGGGTGGTCGGCATGACCGGGCGGCACCGGCTGGGCGACGGCACCTCGATCACGGTGCCGATGAACGCCGCGTGGTTCGACGCGTACGGCTGGGGCGTGGAGAACCACGGCGTGGAGGTGGACATCGAGGCGCTGCGCTCGCCGCTGCACTGGGCCGAGGGCCGCCATCCGCAGCTGGGCGTGGCGGTCCGTACGGCACTGGAACTGCTGGAGCGCCACCCGGCCGCCACACCGCCCGACCTGTCCGGGGTGCCGGACCGGCGCCGCCCCCAACTCCCGCCGCGCTAGCGCGACTTCTCCCCCGGCGCGCCCGGGGCACCTGTGCGGCCCGCCCGGACGCCGTCCGGGTGTCCGGTTCGGCCCGGTCCGCTTGCCGGACGGCGGCCGGGACGCCAGTGTCTGGTGGTGTCCGCAAGCGGCGCGGGGCGCCAACTGCCCCGCGTTCTCGACCACATGGGGGACTTTCGATGCAGACGCGTACCCGCATCCTGGCGCCGGCCGCCGCACTGGCGCTCGTCGGCGGGCTCACCGCCGCCGCGGTGGCACCCACGCAGGCCACCCGCACCACCGCCGCGGCGGCCGGCGCCACCTACCTGTACTTCGACAAGAACTGGAGCAGCCCGGGCGACTCCCGGCTGCATCTGATGAAGAGCGCGCCGGGCGCCGAGGACACGGTGCTCGCCACATACCGGGCCGGTTCGGGCAACGGAGGCAGCCGGGGCACCGACGAGTGCGCCAAGAACGCGGGCTGGCTGCCGGACGGCACGTACAAGGTGCTGGAGCACACCCGGCACAAGGAGGGCGGGCCCAAGGGGATCAACGGATTCGCGATCCGCGTCCAGGACAAGGTGTGCAAGAACGGCAGGACCCAGCGCGACGCGCTGTTCGTGCACAGCGAGATGAACCCCGACGGCACCCAGGGGCGCAGGATCCCGGGAGAGGACAACCCGTACCGCTGGGACGGGGACAACGACTACTTCTCGCTGGGCTGCGTCAAGGTGACGCCCGCCGACATCAGGGATCTGTTCGCCAAGGCGCAGCGCTACGGCTGGCCCGAGCGGCTCAAGGTGGTCAAGTAGGCGGTGATTGGCGGCCGTTGAGGCCATGGGGCGAGGGGTGCGCCCGGAGCGGTCCGGACGCACCCCTCGTGTGCGCAGTGTGCGGTGCGCGTCAGTTCTCGAAGCGGTCCCGGGCGTCCTGGGCGGCGTCCTGCGCCTGCTCCTGGCCCTGCTGGCCGCGCTCCTGGGCCTGCTGGCCGCGCTCCTGGCCCTGCTGGCCACGCTGCTGGGCCCTCTCCTGGGCCTGCTGGCGGCGCTCGGACACCTCTTCCTGAACGCCCTCGCGTGCCTTCTGCGCCTGCTCCTTGAGCTGCTCGGCCTTGTCCTGGAACTGGTCCTTGATGCCCATGCTGTTCACTCCTAAGAAGGGTGGGGGGATTGGGCTGCGACCAGCCTTACACGACCGGACATTCCGCGCATTTTCTCTCACTCAGCGTGAGCGCTGACGCTCCGTGCGCGCCTTCTCGTCGGCCTCGCCGCCCGCGCCGACCAGCCCGATCCGCATGCCCTCCAGCCGGTCCCCGAAGCGCCGCATCTCGCGCTGGCCCACCGTTCCGATGAGCGCGGGCAGATATCCGCGCACCGACTGCATGCCGCGCAGCCACCACTGCGCGTACACATGCGAGGAGCGGCGCTCGACCCCGGCCACGATGCGGTCCACGGCCGGACCCAGCGGATAGGTCTTGTTGGACGGCCAGGGCAGCCGCGCCCGCAGCTCGCGCATGATGTCGTCCTGGTCGGCGCCGCGCACCATGTCGGTGTCGGTCCAGCTCAGATACCCCACCCCGACCCGTACGCCCTTGTAGGCGACCTCGGCGCGCAGGCTGTGCGCGAAGGCCTCCACGCCCGATTTGGAGGCGCAGTACGCGGTCATCATCGGCGCGGGGGTGATGGCGGCGAGCGAGGCGATCTGCAGGAAGTAGCCGCGGGACTCCATCAGTACGGGCAGGAAGGCGCGCCCGGTGACCGCGCCGCCGATGAGGTTGACCTCGATCACGCGGCGCCAGGCGAGGGGGTCGGAGTCCAGGAACGGGCCGCCGCTGGCCACCCCGGCGTTGGCGACGACGATGTCCACCTTGCCGAAGCGGGCCTTGACCTCGCGCGCCACCTGGGCCATCGCCTCGTGGTCGGTGACATCGGCGTGCCAGTGGTGCGCCTCGCCGTGCAGGGAGGCGGCGACCCGCGCCAGCTCCTCGGGCTCCAGGCCGACCAGCGCCAGGGTCGCGCCGCGCGCGGACAGCTTGCGGGCCAGCAGTTCGCCGACCCCGCGGGCCGCGCCGGTGACCACGGCGACCTGCCCCTGAAGGTTCACGCGTGCACTCACGCCGCCTCCTCCTCGTAGTCGCTGCCGCCGGTGGTCCGTGGGCCCAGGTGGTCGCGGACCAGCTCGCGCAGCAGGCCGCCGACCGCCCCCGGGTCCTCCAGGGGGATCATGTGCCCGCGCCCGGCCAGCTCGGTCAGGCCCAGGAACTGCGGGAGGACGGTGGCCAGCCGGCGGGCCTGTACGGGCGGGGTGAGGCGGTCGTGGGTGCCCGCGAGGATAGCCGTGGGTACCTCCAACCGGGCGGCGGCGCCGGTGAGTTCGAGGTCCGCCAGCACTCTTCCCCAGCGGGCGCGCACGCCCACCGGGCAGGCCTGCACGATGCGCGCACAGGCCTCGGTCTGCTCGGGTGTGGCGCCGGGCCCCATCGTGGCGTACTTCAGCAGCCGCCTGCTCAGCGGTGTGACGGGGCCGAGCGGGGCGCGCGAGGTCAGCAGCAGGGTGTGGGCGCGGCGGCGCAGGGTCCGCGAGCGCAGCGGGAAGACCCGGGCCTCGGCGGCGAGTTGGGAGCTGCCGGTGTTGCACAGCAGGACGGCGGCGGCGCGCTCGGCCAGCCGGCCGCGGCACGCGGCGGCCATCGCGGTCATGCCGCCCATGGAGTGCCCGGCCAGTACGGCGCGTTCGCCCTCCTCCAGCGCGCCGTCCAGGACGGCGGCCAGGTCGTCGGCGAGCGCGCGGGTGGTGTGTCCCGCGGGGCCCGCCGCCGGGCTGCGGCCGTGGCCTCTCTGGTCGTAGACCACCACCTTGTGGTCGGCGGCCAGGTCGCGGACCACCGGGGCCCAGAAGGCGGTCGAGCAGGTCCAGCCGTGCGCCAGGACGACGGCGGGCGCGCCCTGGGGCCCGTGGATCTGGACGTGCAGGCGGGCGCCGTCGGCGGAGGCGAGGGTCAGCTCGCGGCGCGGGGCAGGCGGCGCGTACCTCGCCGCTGCGGCCCGGCTCATGCCGCCGCTCCCGCCGCCGCACCGGTCCGCGCGCGGTCAGCGGGCCCTTGGGGCGGCCGGTGGCGCAGCAGCTCGTACTCGGCCAGGTCCACCTGGCGGGTCACCCGCTTGAACTCGGCGGTGGTGCCGGGCCAGGCGGTGGTGTTGCGGCCCTCGGAATCCAGGTACCAGCTGTCGCAGCCGCCGGTGTTCCACACCGTGCGCTCCATCCGCCGCTGGATCTTGCGGGTCCAGGCGTGTACGGCGGAGGGGCGGGGGTTGAGCGCGACCCGGCCGCCGAGGGTGTCCAGCTGCTGCATGAAGTCGGCCAGGTAGTTCAGCTGGGACTCGATCACCAGGATCATCGAGCTGTTCCCGAGGCCGGTGTTGGGGCCGATGATGAACAGGAAGTTGGGGAAGCCGGACATGCTGGAGCCGCGCAGCGCCTCCATGCCGTCCTTCCACTCCTCGGCCAGCGTCGTGCCGTTGGCGCCGGTCACGCGCTGGGCGATGGGCATGTCGGTGATGCGGAAGCCGGTGCCGAAGACGATCGCGTCGGCCTGGCTCTCGCTGCCGTCCGAGGCGATCAGGGTGCTGCCCCGTACCTCCTTCAGGCCCGCCGCGACCAGGTCCACATTGGGCCGGGCCAGCGCCGGGTAGTAGTCGTTGGACAGCAGGATGCGCTTGCAGCCGATGCGGTAGTCGGGGGTGAGCTTGGCGCGCAGCGCCGGGTCCTTGACGGCCTTCTTCATGTGGTTCCTGGCCAGGCTCTCGATCAGCCCCAGCTCGTTGGGCCGCTTGGTGAAGGCGCTGACCTGCAACTCCCTTATGCCCCACAGCAGTCCGCGGCGCAGCGCGCGGGTCGCGGGGACCTTGGTGTGCAGCCAGCGCTCCGCCGCGGTGATCTTCCGGTCGGCGCGCGGCAGCACCCAGGCCGGGGTGCGCTGGAAGAGGGTCAGGCGGTCCACGGTGGGCTGGATGGAGGGCACGATCTGGATCGCCGAGGCGCCCGTGCCGATCATCGCCACGCGCTTGCCGCGCAGGTCGTAGTCGTGGTCCCAGCGCGCGGAGTGGAAGACCTTGCCGGGGAAGGTGTCCAGGCCCGTGATGTCGGGGACCTTGGGGTCGGACAGCGGTCCGGCCGCGGAGACCACCACATCGGCCAGCAGCGTCCCGCTCGCCGTCTCCACCTCCCAGTACAGCTCCTCGGTGTGCCACCTCAGGCTGCGCACCTCGGAGTTGAAGCGGATGTGCGGCCGCAGCCCGAAGGTGTCGGCGACCCGCTCCAGGTACGCGCGGATGTGCGGCTGTCCCGAAAAGTTGCGCGGCCACTCGGGGTTGGGCGCGAAGGAGAAGGAGTACAGGTGCGAGGGCACATCGCACGCGCAGCCCGGATAGCTGTTGTCCCGCCAGGTGCCGCCCACCGAACCGGCCCGCTCCAGCACCACGAAGTCGGTGATCCCCTGGCGGCGCAGTCGTACGGCCGCCCCCAGACCACCGAACCCCGATCCGATCACCGCCACCCGCACATGCTCGCGTTCACGCCCGGCCATGCCGCCGCCTCCCGAGGTCGTCCGACTCCGATGTATGCGATGTATCCGATGGAACTGCGCCAGCAATCACTGGCACAGTTGGAGGGTAGGGCAGGCCCGTACCGAGCGGTAGGGGTTGTACGTACGGAAGTTACCGCCGGTCGCACCTCGGCCGGACACCGGGGAGCGGACATAGGGTGAGGCCGTGGCGAAGAAACAACAGGCGCACGACCAGACGGCCCAGGAGCACCCCCCGCGCGAGTACCGCATGGCCGAACTCGCCGGGGAAGCGGGCATCACCGTGCGCACCCTGCGCTTCTACCGCGAGCGCAAACTGCTGCCGCCGCCGCGCCGCGAGGGCCGTATCGCCTGGTACAACGACCACCACCTCGCCCGGCTGCGCACGATCGCCGCCCTGCTGGAGCGCGGCCACGCCCTGAGCGGCATCTCCGACCTCCTCGCGGCCTTCGACAGCGGCCGCGACGTCGGCGAACTCCTCGGCCTGGAGAGCACCCTGGTCACTCCCTGGTCGGAGGAGACCCCGGTGCGCCTGACGCCCGAGGAGCTGGCCGACCACTTCAAGGACGACATCACCCCGGACAACCTCTCCGCGTCCCTGGACATCGGCTATCTCGCCGTCGACGGCGACGAGTTCGTGCACATCAGCCGCCGCCTGCTGGACGCCTCCACCGAGCTCGTCGCCAAGGGCGTCCCGCTGGCCGCCGTGCTGGACGCCGGCCGCCAGGTCCGCGCCCACGCCGACGCGCTGGCCGAGCTCTTCACCACCGTCGTCCGCACCCACGTCCTGGGCGGCATCCTGGACCGCGCCGCCTCCGGCGCCCCCCTGGACCCCGCCGAGATCGCCCGCGTCACCGCCACCATCGAACAGCTCCGCCCCCTGACCAAGGGCATCGTCGAAGCCGAACTCTCCATGGCCATGGACCGCCGGGTGCGCACCGAACTCCAGGCGTGGCTGCGCGCCTGCGAGGACCGCGCCGACGAGCAGTGAGCGGGCGAGCAGTAAAAAGCCCCGGCTCCCGAATCGGGAACCGGGGCCGCCGCGCCACCGCCTACAGGTCGTAGACCACCGTCACCGGCGCGTGGTCCGACCAGCGCAGGTCGTAGCTCTCGGCGCGCTCCACGTACGCCTTGACCGCGCGGTCGGCGAGGCCGGGGGTGGCCGTCTGGTAGTCGATGCGCCAGCCCGCGTCGTTGTCGAAGGCCTTGCCGCGGTAGGACCACCAGGAGTACGGGCCCTCCACGCCGGGGTGCAGGGAGCGGACGACGTCGACGTAGCCGGCCTCGTCGAAGACGCGGGTGAGCCAGGCGCGCTCCTCGGGGAGGAAGCCGGCCTTCTTCCGGTTGGCCTTCCAGTTCTTCAGGTCGGCTTCCTGGTGGGCGATGTTCCAGTCGCCGCAGACCACGACCTCGCGCCCGTCGGCGGCGGAGCGGGCCTTCAACTCGACGAGATAGGGCAGGAATTCGGCCATGAACCGTTCCTTCTCGTCCTGCCGCTCGGTGCCCACCTCGCCGGAGGGGAGGTAGAGGCTGGCCACCATCACACCCGGCAGGTCGATCTCCGCGTACCGGCCGCTGCCGTCGAACTCCTGCGAGCCGAAGCCCACCCGTACCCGCTCCGGCTCGCGCCGGGTGCAGATCGAGACGCCCGCCCGGCCCTTGGCCGCGGCCGGCGCGTGCACGGTGTGCCAGCCCTCGGGCTCCCGGACCTCCTCCGGCAGCTGGCCGGGCTCGGCCCGTACCTCCTGCAGGCAGATCACATCGGCGGTGGTCCCCGCCAGCCACGGCACGAACCCCTTCTTGGCGGCGGCGCGCAGCCCGTTCACATTCACGGAAGTCACGGTGAGCATTCCGGCACAATACCGACTCCCACGGCGCACTCGCGCCGACCGCTGGCACGCCCGTACGATTCCGCGGATGGAGATACGTACCGTCGCCTACGACCACCCCGACGCGGTCAAGCTGAACGACATCGTGCAGCAGGAGTACGTCCGGCGCTACGGCGATGTGGACCTCACTCCGCTCGCCCCGACGATGTTCGAGCCGCCGCACGGCATCTATCTCATGGTGTACGAGGACGGCAGGCCGCTGGCCACCGGGGGCTGGCGCCGCCAGGACGCCAACGACGAGGGCTACGCGGACGGCGACGCCGAGATCAAGCGGATGTTCGTGGTCGACGAGGCGCGCGGGCGGGGCCTGGCGCGGCGGGTACTGGCCGCGCTGGAGGCGGACGCGCGCGCCGCGGGACGCACCCGGATGGTGCTGGAGACCGGCATCGAGCAGCCGGAGGCCATCGCCCTGTACACCTCCAGCGGGTACGCCCCGGCGAAGAAGTTCGGGCTCTACCGGGAGTACGACTCCAGCCGCTGCTTCGCCAAGCCGCTCACGGGCTGAGGGACCGGGCGGCCGGACCCACCTTTTGTTGACACCGTTCCCGGCCGCTCTCCATACTCATTCCACTAATCAACTAGCTAAAGGGGGGGTACCGGTGAGCCCTTGGGCGATCGAGGCCCACGGCCTGGGGAAGAAGTACCGCCGCGGCTGGGCGCTGCGGGACTGCTCCTTCCGCCTTCCGGCCGGCCATGTCTGCGCGCTGGTGGGCCCCAACGGCGCCGGCAAGAGCACGCTGCTGGGGGCGGCCTGCCGTCTGGTGCGGCCCACGACCGGGACACTGCGGCTGGGCGGCCTGCCCGTCACCGACCCGGGCGTCATGGAGCACGTCGCCCACCTCGCCCAGGACAAGCCGCTCTACCCGCGCTTCACGGTGGCCGAGACGCTGCGGCTGGGCCGCGAGATGAACCCGCGCTGGGACCAGGCGGTGGCCGAGCGGATCGTACGGTCGGGGAATCTGCCGATGGACGCCCGCGTCGGCACGCTCTCCGGCGGCCAGCGCACCCGCGTCGCCTTCGCGCTGGCCTTCGGCAAGCGGCCCGCGCTGCTGCTGCTCGACGAGCCGATGTCCGACCTGGACCCGCTCGCGCGGCACGAGCTGTCCGGGCTGCTGATGGCCGAGGCCGCCGAGCACGGCACGAGCGTGGTGATGTCCTCCCACATGCTCGCCGAGATGGAGGAGATGTGCGACTACCTGCTGGTGCTGGCCGAGGGGCGGCTGCGGATGGCGGGTGAGACCGAGGAGCTGGTCGCGGGGCACACCCTGGTGACGGGCGTGGCGCAGGACGACGGCTCGGTGCCCGCCGGGCTCGCCGAGCGGCACACCGTGGTCGAATCCCGGGTCACCGGGCGGCAGTTCACCGCGCTGGTACGGCCCTCGGGCCCGCTCCCCGACACCTGGCAGACGCACGCGCCCAGTCTGGAGGAGGTGCTGCTGGGCTGCCTGCGCTCGCCCTCCGCACCGCCGTTGATCATGGATGAGTGCCGTACGGGGACGGACGGGCCGGGCGGGCCGGACGACCAGGGCGGGCAGGGCAGGCACGACAAGCAGCAGGGAGCAGCGGCATGAGCAGGACGAAGACCACCACCGTCGGCGCCACCTCTGCCGCCTCCCCCGCCTCCGCTCCCGCTCCCGTTGCGGGCGCCCGGCGCGGGCTGCTGCGCGGCGTGGCCTGGCTGGTGTGGCGCCAGCACCGCGCCGCGCTGTGGACCGGCATCGCCGTCACCGCCGTCGCCTGCGCGGTGTTCACCTACCGGCACGCGGACGTGAGCGCCTTCATGGAGCACGGCGCGGGGGCGGCGGCGGGCGGCTCCGGCAACCCCGGCAACCCCGGCGACAAGGCCCTGGAGTCCGCCTCCCAGGCCTTCCACAACGCCTACGGATCGCTGTTCGAGAGCGCCCTGGCGCTGCTGAGCTCCCTGCCCTTCGTCGCCGGAATCTTCCTCGGCGCTCCGCTGATCGCGGGCGAGCAGGAGCACGGTACGGTCCGGCTCGCCACCACCCAGTCCGTCTCCCGAGGCCGCTGGATCGCCGCGAAGCTGGGGCTGCCGCTGCTGGTCGTGGCGGTGTGCACCACGCTGCTGACGGTCACCTTCACCCGCCTGTGGAAGCCCGTCCACCAGTTCGTCGATTCCGGCGACTGGTTCCACAACTCCGTCTTCGACGCCACCGGTCCGGTGCCGGTCGCGCTCGCCCTCTTCCTGACCTCCCTCGGCATCGCGGTGGGCATGGTGGTCAAGCGGGTGGGGCTGAGCATGGCGATCACCTTGGTGGGGTCGCTGGGCTTCCTGGTCATCTGGAGCGAGCTGCGCCAGTCGCTGGCCCCCCTGCGCAGTACGACGTTCACGGAGGGCGGCGGCGGGCCCGACCTGCCGCCCGACGCGGTACGCATCGACGAGTGGGTGGCCACCGCCGACGGCAGGCTGTACGGCTACGGCACCTGCATGAACGACGCCGCGCCGGACGCGTGCCGGGCCAAGCTGGGCATCGTCAACCGCGTCGCCCAGTACTTCGACTTCGGGCAGATGGCGGGGATGCAGTGGCTCGGCGCGGGCATCCTGCTGGCAGCGACCGCGGCCATACTGGCCGTTGTCGTGTGGCGGGTACGCCGGTGGCCCCTGTGAGATGCGGCCCGATGGGCGCTTTGACACTTCTGACCCCCGCCCGGATCATCAAGCTCACAACAACGGCGGAGAGGTGGTGACCGTGGTCGAGTTCCGCATCGACCGGCGGAGCGGGGTCGCCACCTACCTCCAGATCGTCCAGCAGGTCCAGCAGGCGCTGCGGCTGGGCATCCTGGTGGAGGGCGACCGCCTGCCCACGGCGGCCCAGGTGGCCGCCACCACCAAGGTCAACCCGAACACCACGCTCAAGGCCTACCGCGAGCTGGAACGCGAGGGCCTGGTCGAACCCCGCCCCGGCCTCGGCACCTTCGTCAGCCGCTCCCTGGCCCGCCCGCAGTCCGCCGCCGACACCCTCCTGCGCGAAGAACTCCGCGCCTGGATGACCCGCGCCCGGTCCGAAGGCCTCACCCGCGAAGACGTCCAAGCCCTCGTCAACGCCGCCTTGGACACCCACTACGACCCCAAGTAGCGCCAGGCGCCGTCGCCCCGACGGCCGACCGACCGCCACGCCACCACCCGCAGCGGGCCTTCCCGGTACGGGAAGAAACGTCCGCCGCGACGGCGCGCGACCACAACGGCGGTGTCCGGCGGTGCCGGGCCGGCCCCGAGGAACCGGACATTCCCGCGCGCTACGCGCGCATCGCCTCCTCCACCCGCCGGCGGACCTCGGTGGCCGGGTAGCGGGTGGCGGGGGTGCCGAGGGGGGCGAGGGCGTCGTCCACCGGGGAGGGGGAGGGCTCGGCGAGTTCGGCGATCAGGACGGTGCTGCCGGGCGGGACCTCCGCGGCCAGGATTTCGACGGCGGCGCTGGAGTCGCTGGCGCGGCGGACGTCCTGCGACCCGCCGAGCAGGCCGCCCGCGCCGAAGCCGATCAGTACGCCCAGAGGGCCGCCCAGCAGGCCGAGGAGGCCGCCGACCAGGCCGCCGACCGCGAAGCCGGAGGCGCCGGCGGTGTTGTCGACGCCGTCGGGGAATTCGAGGGTGCCCTCCGCGTCGCGCGCGATGACCACCGCCTCACGCAGTTTGATCACGCCCTCGGCGTGCTCGTGCCGCAGGGCGTCCAGCGCCTGTTGCGCCGCGCCCTTCCCGGCGTCGGTCAGGTCCATGAAGAGCACGTTCTCGTCCATCGCGGCGGCTCCAGAGCGTCCGGGCAGGCGGGTGGGGCGGGCGGCGGTGGGCCGTGCCCCGTCACTCCACTGTTCGCGCGGACGGGCCGGGCCGCACCTCAGGAGGCGTCGTCCGGAGGGGGCGGGGAATCCGCAGGGGGCGGGGAGCCCGGGGCGGGCGACCCGGTGTCGGCCGGAGCCGGGCTCAGGGCGTCGCGCAGGTCCAGGGTCGCCAGCGCGCCGCCGTCCGCCGCGTTGGCGAAGGTGAGGCGGGCGCCCAGGACCCGGGCCTGGCCCGCGGCGATGGTCAGGCCGAGGCCCAGGCCCTGGTTGCCGCCGCAGCCGCCCTTGCCCGTACGGAAGCGCTGCGGCCCGTGCGCCAGCAGCGTGGCGGGGAAGCCGGGCCCGTGGTCGCGTACCCGTACCGCCCCGTCCTCCACCTCGACGAGGACCGGCGCGGCCCCGTGCCGCAGCGCGTTGGTGACGAGGTTGGTCAGGATGCGCTCCACCCGGCGCGGGTCGGTCTCCACCAGCCCGTCGGCGAGCGCCCGTACCTCCACCGCCGTGCGGTCCTCGATCGGCGCGGCGGCCACCGCGCGCCGCGCCAGCTCCGCCAGCGACCGCAGCTCGGTGTCCGCCTCCTCCGTACGCGCGTCCAGCCGGGCCACCTCCAGCACGTCCTCCACCAGGCTGCGCACCCGCTGCGCCCGGTCCCGGACCAGCTCGGTGGGGCGGGAGGGCGGCAGCAGGTCGGCCGCCGTGACCAGCCCGGCGACCGGGGTGCGCAGCTCGTGGGCGATGTTCGCGGTGACCTCCCGCTCGGCCTGGAGGCGGGCGGCCAGCGCGTCCGCCATGGTGTTGACCGCGGAGGTCAGCTGCGCGATCTCGTCCTTGCCGCCGCGCGGCAGCCGCGCGGTCAGGTCGCCCTCGGCGATGCGCTGCGCGGTGGCCGCCGAGGAGGTCAGCCGCCGCCCCAGCCGGTGCGCGACCAGCAGCCCGACGACGCAGGCCAGCGCCGTACCGGCGGTCCCGGAGAGCCACAGGATGTTGTCCAGGCTGCGCACCGCCGCCCGCTCGCGGGTGTACGGGCGCTTGAGCGCGATGATGTCGCCGTTGAGCTTGCTGGCCGCCCACAGCATCGGCTTCCTGCCGCCCAGGTCGAGGTAGACCCCGCGCTTGCCGTGGTCGACGGCCTTCTTCAACGGCCCTGGAAGGTCAACGGGATTGATCAGCCCGCGCCCGGTGTCCACGCCCGCCGCCCGGTCCTGCACCGTGGTCTGCAGCCGCCCGTCGATGCTCTCGGCGGCGGCGTCGAACTGCGAGTCGACGGTCCGGTTGTGCACGAGCAGGCCGATGAGGACCGCGACCGCGGCGGCGGTGGCCGCGATCGCGATGCCGATCTTGGCGCGAAGTCCCATGAGTCCCTGTCCGTGTCCCCGTCCGTGTCCCGGTCGGTCTCTCCGTCCGTACGCCCCTCCGCGTCGCCGCCCGCCCCGCGGCCGTTCTCCCCTCCCACCCCGTCCCATCCGTCCCCGCGGGCTAGAACTCGGGCAGCGGCAGGGTGATCCTTCCCAGCTCGGCCGCCTGCTCGGGCGGGAGGCTCTCGGAGACCACGGTGGCCCGCGTGTAGTACGCGACGCGCTCCTGCCGCAGCAGCCCACTCAGTGTGATCTTGGCGGGGTACGGGTTCCTGGTGCACTCCGGCAGGCACCAGCTGCCGCTGACCCGTCCGGTGGCTTCGGCGGTCGCCCGGCCCCACGAGGACCAGCGCAGCTCGGAGACGCTGGCGAACTCGGTGAGCCCGAAGGACGTGGGCCGCTGCAGCGGCTGCCCCATCGCGTCCGCGACATAGACGGGCCCCGCCTGCGGCGTCGGCGACACGGCC
This sequence comes from Streptomyces sp. UF-297, assembly GCF_058245575.1. NCBI lineage: Bacteria > Bacillati > Actinomycetota > Actinomycetes > Kitasatosporales > Streptomycetaceae > Streptomyces > Streptomyces sp. UF-297. Next base: position 30,916 of record NZ_JBSIBZ010000053.1, read on the forward strand.
GGACCCTCGACGCGCAGGCCGTGCGGCTGGGCACAGCCGGACAGCAGCACGGCGGCCAGGGCCGCGGCGGCGCGGAGGGTCGCGGTGGGTGATCGCACGGATTCCTTGGTCAGGGCGAATGGGCTCTTCGCGACAAATGTATCCGCGACCGCCCGGGACGGCCCCACGCTAAGTAGCGCATCTCACGGACGCCCCACGGGTGTGTAACAGCAGCACATCGTTACGGGCGCGGGCCGGGCCCGGCTACGGACACGTCCCCAGGGCCCCGTACACGGGCGTACCCCACCCCGCCTGACCCTCACCTGACGTCAGGCTCCACCCTGGCCCGGCAGGACAGCGGCGCGATCGCCGCCGGACAGCGGGCGCCCGACGGCGCGCACGGAACGAGGGGCACCGCCATGGGGTATTCGGTCGGACAGGTCTCCGGCTTCGCGGGGATCACGGTGCGTACACTGCACCACTACGACAGGACCGGGCTGCTCTCGCCCAGCGGCCGCAGCCCGGCCGGCTACCGCCTCTACAGCGACGCCGACCTGGCCCGCCTCCAGCAGATCCTCTTCTACCGCAGGCTCGGCTTCTCCCTGGAGGAGACCGGCACGATCCTCGAAGATCCCCAGGCCAACGCCCTGGACCACCTGCGGGCCCGGCACCGCCTCCTGAACGAGGAGATCACGCAGCTGCGGCGGCTGGTCGAGGTCGCCGAGCACGCCATGGAGGTCCAGCGCACGGGCGTGGAGCTCACCCCCGAGGAGCGCTTCGAGGCGTTCGGCGAGGTCGCCTTCGACCTGAGTTACGCCACCGAGGCGCACCTGAAGCGGCAGCACAGCGAGGGGCACCGGCCCGGCGGCCCCGTCAAGTCCCCCTCGCCCCGCTACCAGGCGTACGTCACCACCACCGCCTCCGAAGAGACGTACAGCTCGCCGACCGCCCGCACCTCCAGCCGGGTGCCGCTCTCGCCGCCCTCCCGGCGCACCGCGGGCACGTACAGGGCGCTCCCGCACGTCCCGCCGAGGAAGCGGCGCCCGCCGCCCGGCAGCACCTGGTGCACCGTGTAGTGGCGTACGGCCGCGCCCTTGGCCCCCGCCTGCCAGGTGAGCCGCAGCTCGGCCACGCCCTGCGCGCCGCGGGCCGCTGCGGCGATCCGCCCGTCGCGCGGCGCGGACGGCCGCTGGGCACCCGGCTCGGTGTCCCGTACGGCCAGGCTCCCCAGCCGCCACCGGGCACCGCCGGTCCCCTGAGCGGTCAGCCGCACCCCGAGGGCATGGGCCGTGCCCCCGCCCCCGACGCGTACGGACGAGGTCACCCACCCCTGCCCGGCCCGCACCCGCCCGGCCCGCAGCCACCTCGACTCCCCTTGCCCTCCCGGCGTTTTGGGCTGCTGCACCTCCACCGCCAACTCGACATCCACCGGCACCGACCCGTCCTCGGCCCGGTGCACGATCTCCACCACGGTCCCGGCCCGCAGCGGCAACCGGGTGCGGAACAGCTCCAGTTCGGCCGGTTTGTCCAGCGCCCCCTCCACCAGCAGGCTGCTGCCGCCCCGCCACGCCGCCGCGAAGTCGAAGCCCACCCGGGGCCGCTGCCCCTGTGTGCGCACCGCCCACCGGCGGGAGGGGAGCCGGTCCTGCAGCCCGAGGTGGTTCCACTCGCTCCCGGACGTGCGCACCCCGTCCTCGTACCAGGCCGTGCCGTGCCCGGTGTTGAAGCAGGTGGCGAAGGGCACGCCCGTCACGGCGGAGCGGTCGGCGACCAGCCGCGCGGCCGGGCGCCAGTTCCCGGGCCCCGACGGCGCGGACGGGTCGGCATTGGCGCCGCACCAGAACTGGTCGTCCCTGGCGTGGAATTGGCCGGGCGCCTGGCCCGCCTTGCGCGTCCACTCGGGCCGGTACAGCCCGTAGGAGACCACCTGGTCGCGCCCCTGCGGCACGAAGGCGTCCCAGTCCACCCGGGTGTTCCACCCGTTCGCCTCCACGTCCACGCCCGCCCACAGCTCGTAGGGGGAGCGCCCCAGCCGCTTGGCGTACGCGGCCGAGGACGCCAGGCGCGCCGCGCTCCATCGGAAGTCGACGAACAGCGTCCCGGCCAGCTTCTGCGCGCCCCGCTGGAAGAACATCGCGTTCTTGTCGTTGAGCGCGCCCTGCCACCCCACCCGCCCGTCCGCGTTGAACGCGTCGTACCAGGTGATCCGCAGCTCCGGCGCCCCGTCCCGCAGCGCCTGCACGAAGTCGGCCATCTCCCGTGCCAGGGCGGCGTCCCCGCCGTCGGTCTCCCCGTTGAGGAACCACCCGTCGAACCCGTAGCCGCGCGCGACCTGGATCAGCTTGTGGGCCAGCGGAAAGCGGCCCTGCGCGTCCCGCTGCACCAGCTCTCGGGTCCACTTCAGCTCGCCGCCGTAGGCGACCGGCGGCAGGAACACATTGCCCAGCACCGGTACGCCGTTGCGGTGCGCGGCGTCGATCACCGGGGCGTTGGGCGCCAGGATGATCCCCTCGCCCGAGGACCCGCCCCAGAACACCAGCTCGTCCAGGAAGGCCCAGTGCGTCAGCGCGTAGTAGTCGGCCTTCGGCCCGCCCTGCGAGGGGTTTTGGGCCGTCGGCCCGAAGGAGACCAGCGCCGAGATCCGTGCCTGGTCCGCCCGCGCCGTCCCGTTGGCGGGCACGGGCGTGAACCGCTCGGCCAGCGGCACCGCGGAGGCGTTGTACGGCAGATCGGGGTCGTCCTGCGGCCGCCACGCCTTCAGGCTGCGCCAGACCGCCCCCGGGTCGGGCTCGCGCCCCTCGGGGAAGCTGTCGGGGAACCAGTACGAGGCGTACGGCTGCAAGGAGGCGGGCGCCTGCGACGGCGCCTGCGCGGCCCCCGCCCGCCCGCCGCCCACCACCGGTATCGCCGCCACCGCCGCCGCCCCGGCGATCAGCCCCCGCCGGGACACCCCCGCCCGCCCTCTGTCCGTCACAGCCCTCTCCTGACTCCATCCGCGCCACGACCGCACCGGCGCCAACGTTGTCGCGCCGAAATCCCCACGTCAATGCCCCCAACACCGCTTTCTCACAAGCCCTTTCACGCCACAGGGCCCACCCGGCGGGCACCGCATATTGGTTCAGTCCATTCACCTGAGCGGGCGCCCCCGGATGCGTCCGCCCCGTGACAGGCGTGTCCTCACATCTATGACTCCTCAGCCCTCTGCGACCCCGTCGCGCCCGCCGCACCGCCTCCTGCTGCACGCGATAGCCATGGCGGCCATCACCACCGTCCTGGCCCTGGCCGGGACCCAGATGGCCGCCGCAGGTCCCCCCGCCCCCTGGACCCGCCCGCTGTCCGCCGTCCCGTACGTCTCCGCCCATTACGGCATCCGCGGCAACTGGCTGGCCGGCCATCACACCGGCATCGACTTCGCCATCCCCTCCGGCACCCCCATCGCCTCGGTGGGCTCCGGCACCGTCGTCCTGGCCCGCCGCTCCGGCGACTACGGGAAAGCCGTGACGATCCGTATGCGCGACGGCCGCTACACCCTCTTCGCGCACCTCTGGCACATCTCCGTACGCGCCGGCCAGCGGGTACGCGCCGGCACCCGCATCGGCTACAGCGGCGCCACCGGCCGCGCCACCGGCCCCCACCTCCACTTCGAGGTGCGCGCCCGCCGCGGCTACGGCAGCGACATCAACCCCCTGCACTACCTCTGGCGGCACGGCGTACGCATCACCCCCCGCACCCTGCCCCACCACGCCCCCGAGGCCCGCTACCACGACTGATCCCCCGCCGCGCCTCCGCCCCGGAATTCCCGTGGACGCGGCGCCGCACGATCACTACGCTGGCCCCCATGTCCAGCCCCGAGGCGTCAAGACGCTAGCCACCGGCCGTCCGGTGGCCGACCGCACCGTCGCACCCGAGCTCCGCAGCCCCTGACGCTGCGCGCCCAGCTCCCCGCGCCCGCGCCCGCGCCCACCGGACCGCCCCGCCACGGGCTGTTCCCGGCCTGCCCTCCGTCACCACGCTGACCCCGGCAGACCGCTGCGCACACGGCAGCCCGTACGGCAGGCCCCGCGCCGGCACCCCGCCGCCCCTCGACGTCCTCGGCCGTCCCCCGCGCCCTCGGCATGCCCCGCGACGCCCGGTACGCCACCGACGCCGAACCCGGCACGCCCGCGCGCCCTGCCGCCGCCCCCTTGCCTTCACGGTCCTTATCGCGGGCCTCTTCACGGTTGCGAGCTTCGCTGTGCCCTTCGCTCTCTACGTCCTCGGACTGGCGGTCTTCGCCCAGGGAACGTCCGAGTTCATGCTGTCCGGCCTGGTGTCGGACATCGCGCACGACCTGCAGGTATCCCTCCCCGCCGCCTCCGCCCTGACCTCCGCCTTCGCGGTCGGCATGATCATCGGCGCCCCCTCGATGGCCGTCCTCAGCCTGCGCTGGTCACGCCGCCGCGCACTGCTGACCTTCCTGGTCGCCTTCCTGCTCGTGCACGTCGTCGGCGCCCTCACCACCAGCTTCGCGGTACTCCTGGCCACCCGCGTCGTCGGCGCACTGGCCAACGCCGGGTTCCTCGCCGTGGCCGTGGCCACCGCGGCCGCCATGGCAGGGCCGGACGCCAAGGGCCGCGCCACCTCCGTCCTCCTGGGCGGCGTCACCCTCGCCTGCGTCGCGGGCGTCCCCGGCGGCGCCCTCCTCGGTCAACTCTGGGGCTGGCGCGCGGCGTTCTGGGCCGTGGCCCTCCTCTCCGCCCCCGCCGTCCTCGCCATCCTCCGCTCCGTCCCCACCACACCCAGCATCCCCAGCTCCCCCTTCGCGCCCACCACTCCACGCGCCCGCGTCGAACTCCGCGCCCTGCGCAGCCCCCGCCTCCTGACCACCCTCCTGCTCGGCGCTCTCGTCAACGGCGCCACGTTCTGCACCTTCACCTTCCTGGCCCCGCTGCTCACCCACGTCACCGGCGTCGGACCGGCCTGGGTGCCCGCCCTGCTGGCCCTCTTCGGCCTGGGCTCGTTCCTCGGCGTCACCGTCGGCGGCCGCCTGGCCGACACCCGCCCCGTCCCCCTCCTGGTGACCGGCGGCCTGGCCCTCCTGCTGGGCTGGGTCCTCTTCGCCCTCACCGCCGCCGACCCCACGGCGACCTTCGCGCTCGTCCTCGTCCAGGGCGCCCTCTCCTTCGGCGTCGGCTCCACCCTCATCTCCCAGGCCCTGTACGCGGCCGCCGGCGCCCCCACCCTGGCCGGCGCCTTCGCCACCGCCGCCTTCAACGTCGGCGCCGCCCTCGGCCCCTCCCTCGGCGCCCTCGCCCTCACCACCCCGCTCGGCTACCGCGCCCCCCTGTGGACCAGCGCCCTCCTGATCGCCCTCGCCCTGACCACAGCCGCCGCAGCCACCACGGCCCGACTCCCCCGAGCCGCCTTCCGGAAATGACAAAGACCCCGCCGATCATGAAGATCGGCGGGGTCTTGTCTACTTCGCTGTGGGGCGTTCACGGGTCGCGTCTACCTGCGGTGACGCTACTTTGAGGCAGGCCTCTTCCCGCGAGGACGAAGATCCCTTCCCATACCGTCATGTTCACGCCCAAGGGGTGCAGTTCGAAGCCCAGTAGGGCTAGGTCGTTTCTGATGGCTCTTGGACGGTGACGTGGAGCCAGATGACGATCGCGGCGATGGTCAGGGTGCCGTTGAAGATGTAGTCGCGTTTGTCGTAGCGGCTGGCGACGGCACGGAACTGTTTCCACTTGCTGACGCATCGCTCGGCGGCACTGCGGTGACGGTACTGGGCCTTGTCGAAGGCCGGTGGGCGTCCGCCGGCCCGGCCCTGGCGACGGCGTCGTTCACGTTGATCGCGGGGCTGGGCAATGGTCGCATTGATGTGCCGTTGCCGCAGGTAAGCACGGGTGTCACGGCTGGAGTCCGCCTTGTCGCCACGCAGACGGCCCGGACCACGCCTTGCGATCCGCAGTCGCTCCAGCACCGGGACGAGCATGGGGTTGTCACCCCGCTGGCCTGGCGAGGTCAACCAGGTCAGCGGCCGGGCCCGGTCGTCGGCAAGGAGGTGGATCTTGCAGGTCAGCCCGCCCTGGGAGCGCCCCAACGCCTCGCGCCCATCGGCCTCCACACGCGCCCCGCCCCCTTTTGCGGGAAGTCCTGCGGGGGTTGGTGCCGGGCCCCAGCCGCATGCTGATGCGCCCGGCACGAGGTGGAATCGATGTTCACCGCCCACTCCGCATCCTTGTCGGCCGAGCGGGCCAGGGCCCCGTCCGGATCGGCCGCGTCGGCCTCGATCTGCAGCTCGGCCAGGATCCTCAGCCAGGTGCCGTCCGCCGACCAGCGACGATGCCGCTCATAGACGGTCCGGCAAGTCCGGCCACGGCACCCCCGTACGGGCCCGGAACAGCACCCCGTTGATCACCCTGCGGTGGTCCCCCCACTGCCCACCAGGGCTGCCATTTCCAGGCAGCAACGGACTGATCTTCCGCCACTGCGCATCAGTCAGTTCATGACGCCGCACCATACGAAGCGCATGCCCGACCCTGATCCACCCAGCCAGCACGAGCCATCAGAAACGACCTAGGGGCAGATCTGATCACTTGGGGCCGAACTTGCGAGAGCTGCTCCAGATGTAGAGGTTCTGTCCGACAATGCCCCTACGTGTTAAAGCGAGGCTCAAGAGAGGTGACACCGGGCGTGGGGGGTTTGGCGCGTGACGCTGCCGTAGAGGTCCTCAAGTACCTGCACAAGCGACTGCATGACCACTTCCGGACGCTTCACGAACATCGCCGGGCACTCCAGCCGGCGGCTCCTGTCTTTGCGCTGGAGCACGACCTCAGCAACAGCGACTTCGAGTTGCTCCTACATGCGGTGCGTGGGGCTGTCAGGCAGGGACTCGATGATCGCTTCCGTGCTTGGTGGTTGCCCTTTGTAGTACACGCAGCAGAGATCGGCTATAAGTACGTTGGAGACGAGTACTGGCCGCTCTTCGCCCAGGAAACACCGGGCTGGGAAAGCAGTCCGGGTTGGAGCGTGACCACCAACCGCCAGCGCATCAAACAGTGGTTCAAGCGATTCGCAGCCGACTACGGCGGGGCCGAGCCGAAGGGAGGCTTTGCAACCAACTTCAGCATCATTGCCTGGCCAATCACACACGCCGTCATACCCGCCGATCTCCAACGGCAGTTGGCGCAGCTTCTGTTTGAGTCGCGCGCGGTATTGACCGCAGAGCTCCTTAGTGATCCCCACGCTCTGGGCGCATGTCTGGCCTCGCGCACCGGTGGATATAGCGAGCGTTTCCAGATCTTCTGCAGCAACCAGAGCCTCCTCGGCCAGGTGGCCGCCGCAATTCTCTCAGGCGACGACGAGGACTCCCCGTACCTAGTGCGATCGACACTCGCTCGCCTGGTCGACGACCTGACCAACGAACGTCAGTCACGAACCTGGTTGGCCCGCGCCAAGCACTCGGCCAACTTGGTCCGCTCAAGCGGATTTCTCCCCCGGAACTCGAGCATGGGACCCGTGCACCGGGGGCAGCCACTCGCGGCCGTCACCAACCCGAAGCTTCTCCTGCGGCAGGAAGATGGTGGTTGGCGCCCCTATTTGGAACTGCCTAATCTCACGCCGCTGCAGGCTCAGCACGATCAAGTCGGTCAGGAGCTTCGGAATCTCCGCCCGAAAGTTGAGGGCCATCGTAAACCGCTTCCCCGCGGCAAGCTGCTGTACCCGAGTGAAGTATCGCTGTCCACCTGGCCACGGCCCGAGGGTCCCATTATCCAACTGGAGCGGGGATCATCGGTCGTGAACAGCCTGATCGCGGAGCATTGCTCCATCACCCAGGGCCCGTGGTGGGTTTTCCGGAAGCAACCGGATGGGCTGGCCCTGGAGGTCAAGGGCAAATTTGTGCGGCCGGGCCACGAGTATTGCCTGGTCGGACGACTCGATAGTGAACCGCCCGCGCTACCATTCGTCACTAAAGCGACGGTTCTGGCTGAAGGAGCGCACGCCTTCGAGGTGAAGGTGCCAGAAGTTGTGGACGAAGCGGAAATTTCCAAGCTTGCGGCGACCGAGCTGTCGGTGGTGACAGATGTGTCGATTCGCCCCGTCGGTCTCGTCCCTGGGGCCTGGGACGGGGAAGGTGCCGTCGAGTGGCTGGCTGGGGACCCGGCGCTGCTCGCGGTGCGTTCCAGCCGAGCCATGGAAATGTGCGCTGTGACCGTCGATGGTGGGCTCCCAATTGCGCTCGAGTGGCCTGTCACTAAGGCGGAATTAGTCTTTGCCCTTGAGGATCTCACCGTGGGCACTCACGAGGTCGACATTGCACTATTGGGCACAGACAACGGTGCGGCGGTTAAAAGCGGCTCACTCGCGATCACGATCCGTGACCCACACATAAACCTGGATGAAACTACTGAGGGCGCAGGTATCCGGCTGTTTGCCACACCAGCGCGTCCGAAACTGACCGAGCTCTGGGATGGTCGGGCGAGCCTCTCGATCGACGGTCCGCCAAGCACGAAAGCTGAACTGGTGATCGTGCTGCGTGACGATGCCGGCAACGCACTGGCACAGGCACAGCACAGTATCTCGCTTCCTTTCAGCGATAGCGCATGGGAAAGGTTGGCAGATCAGGAACTGCACAAGAGAAAACTGCTCGCCGCCTACGACGAGGCCGAGTCGTGCGAAGTGTCGGTGTCCCGAAGCGGAGTGGGCTTCGCGTCCCTGGTCTGCGAACGCGGCTTCCATCCGCTTCGCTGGGTGCTTACCAAGCGGCACAACGGCGAGCATGAGGCACGCCTGATCGATCGAACAGGCGGGGATGACACTCAGGTGCTCATGTTTTCGGCGGAGGCGCCTCTGGTCGGCGAGCGCTGCGATTCCCGTCGACCAATTGCCGTCCCGACGAATGGAGGGCTGCTGCAGGCGACGTCTCGCAATGTGACCGCGGCCTTCGTCTTGCCACCCGAGCCAAACCGGCTGCGCCAGAGACCAAACGACTGTCCGACCATCGTGTACGCAGAAACGTCGCTCTCCGAGATGAAGCGACTCATCTTTGGTCACCGCCGGTGGCTCGACGCCGATGCGCCAGCAGATCCGTTCACTCGTCATCAGCGGGAACAGGTTCTCAGCGCAATCACAACGGCCCTTGTGTCCCTTGCCGCCGGAAGCAGGTGGGCTAACTTGGAGCGCAAACGCATTCCTGTCGGCGATCGCAAGCCGCCTGATGTGTTGGACGAAATGCAGGAACTCGTGGGTCAGGCTCCGAAGCAGCGTGCTGCGGCCCAGCAGATTGCCAACCACCTCTGGAAATGGGCGGACTCACCGGCAGCGCTGAGCGAAGGATTCGCCAGTGCGATTCGCATCATCGCTGCAGCCAGTGGCATCGACGATCCGCATACCGCAGCAGACTTCTTGCTTCCTCTTGTGACCAGACCGGGCTCTCTCGCGAGTTGGGACGAGGCCGAACGAGACCAACTCTTGGAGTGTGTGCTGCGGTCTCCTGTGCTCATTCGGGCAGCTCGCTTCGCTGTGCTCGGGACGGAAGACCTACGAGAGGCGTCGAACAAGTCGGTTGTCGGAGGTAGCCGATGAACACAACTCCCGTCAGTGGTCCCCATGCGGCGGAGCGCGCGGTCCGTGCGCTGGGGCTGGATGAGACTGCTACTGACCTGTTCTCGACAGAAGCGATATGCGCCTCGCTTCGCCGCGCGGCTTCATTCCTGTGCCCGACGACACGGCGTCGACTCGTGGAAGCAGTCCTTGAGGCCGTTAGCCCGCTCGACGAGTCGTGCTTGGTGACTCGTGGCCAGGTCGCGGAGCAGTTGGATTTCTTAGTGTCGATTGGTGACCTGGTCGAACTCCCTCGCCAGGAGGATCGCGGCAGTCGCCAGCTCTATCTGGCTCCTCCCTCGTATGTGGTGAAGGCTCCTGGGCTGTACCTCTTGCTAGGTGTACGCCCAAACGCCTCCCCGCTCGTGGACGAGTCTGTGGGCGCGGAGGTGCTGTACGAGGGCCATACACGATCCATAGAACTGCCCCCCGAGGTGGGCCCTATCCGATTGCGGGCCGCTGGCCTGCATGAGATCCGACGTGAGCACTGGCTCCAACACCCGAGGGCGGATCACGCAGTTGCTGTCGTCGTTGCGATGCGTCAGCGTCTGGATCAGGCCGCAGAATCTGGCGATGTCAGCGCTCTAACAATCATCGATCCTGGGGCATCAGTTCACTACTACCGCGGCCGCTGGCGACCACCCGCGGACGACGACTCCGGCGACTTCGTTGCTCGCCGGCCTCAGGCCTACGGTGCAGACCTGTGGTGCCTTGTACGGATTGAGCGTGGTGTGCCCCTCGCGCTCGTGGATCTGCCGGTTGACGCCTCTGATGTGCCAGCCCGCGACGAAGCGTGGCGCTTCCAGGCAGCCATCGATGCCGTGACGGGAAACCCGCAGGTAATGCACGTCCGGTCCGCTACAGGGGCGCCCGGGAGCCGAATGTTGAACTTGTTCGGACCTGTGCCCGGCTGGGCTCAGCGCTACCTCGAGCTCGTGGGAACCCCCGTCTCACGGGCCAGAGGCGCATTGATCTCGTACCGCGTACCGATGTCGGCGATCGGCGAGATGTCGGCGTTCGTCACTGACATGCTGTGGATGCACGTCAGAGAAGAGGGAGGGGTGGCGTGACAGTGGAAGCGCCAACGATCGCGGAGACGGTCAGCAAGATTCAGGCGGCCCTTCGGGACTACATCGAGGCGACCTATCACGTGGGGCATCCCACCGTGATCGATCAGCGCCGTGTGCTGCTCGAACAAGAGGGCGTGCTGTTCCGAGCGCCCTTCATCGAGAGCACTCCCCGCTACCAGACGAACCGAAGTTTTGGTGATCTCGAACTCGCTGCACCTGTCCAAGCGCTCTTCGGCAGCTTGACAACAAACGTTGGTGACCTGAAGCCACTGCTGTATGACCCGCCCTATACCCACCAGGCTGAGGCACTTGAATGGACGACTCGTGACGGCCTTAGCCTTGCGGTCACCACTGGTACCGGCTCAGGAAAGACGGAGTCGTTTCTCCTCCCGATGCTGGCGAAGCTTGCAGCGGAGGCGGCGAACAAGCCTGAATCGTTCGCAGCTCCGGCTGTGCGGTCCTTGATCCTCTATCCGATGAACGCGCTGGTGAATGACCAGTTGGGTCGACTTCGGCTCCTGCTCGGCGATCCGCGCGTCACAGCCCAGTTCAGCGAGTGGGCCGGCCGCCCAGCACGCTTCGCCCGTTACACCAGCCGAACCCTGTACCCCGGCGTACGGAAGGTCAAGAAGGACCAGGCACGGCTTCGCTCGATCGAGGACTTCTACGTTCATCTCATCAACCGGGCAGACGACCCAACGTCGCAGGGGCACGGCGAGGCGGCAGGTCTCATCGACAAGCTGCGATCGCGCGGAAAGTGGCCGGCCAAGCCAGATCTGAAGACCTGGTACGGCGATAGTGGCTCCCGTTGGAAGAACAAGGATGGCGAGTTCGTCCGTGCCATCCTCCAGCCCAACGATCCTGAACTCCTGACGCGCCATGAGGTGCTGGGCACACCTCCGGATGTCTTGATCACGAACTACTCGATGCTTGAGTACATGCTGATGCGCCCACTTGAGCGGCCAGTGTTCGATGCGACGCGGGCTTGGTTGGCGAACAACCCCGATGAGAAGTTCCTCCTCGTCATCGATGAGGCCCATCTCTACCGCGGCGCGGCCGGCGCCGAGGTTGCCCTCCTGCTGCGCCGGCTTCGCGCAAGGCTTGGGATTGCCCCCGAGCAACTACAGGTGATCTGTACGAGCGCGAGCTTCGCGAGCCCTGAGTACGCGCGTCAGTTCGCTGCACAGTTGAGCGGCAAGTCCGAGTCCGACTTCAAGACGGTAGAAGGCCGTCTCGCTCTCCGGGAACTCGCTGGGCCTGGGAGCCTCCAGGACGCTCAAACTCTCGCTGCCGTACCGATGCACGATTTCTACGAGGGTGAGGAAGACGAGGCCCGCATCGCCGCTGTTCAGGGGCTTCTGGACTATCGAAAAGTTGCCGTGAAAGAGGGCGCCACGGTAGGTGAGCTGCTACACGATGCTCTCAGCGGATTCGGCCCGATGAATCTGCTCGTCAACGAGACGATGCAGCGGGCACAACCGGTAAGCGAGTTGGGCGCGCTCATCTTCCCGACTGTTGAGAAGCAGCTTGCCAATAGGGCTGTGTCTTCCCTGGTAGCGCTCGGTAGTGCGGCGCGACGGTCGGCGGATGACGCGGGTCTGCTGCCATGTCGCGTGCATGCGTTCTTTCGTGGGCTGCCTGGCCTGTGGGCGTGTCTCGACCCCGATTGTCCGGAGGTTGACCGGGAAGTGCACCCGGAGCCGGGGCCGGTTGGCAAGCTTTACGCCCAGCCGCAGGCAACCTGTGGTTGTGGTGCCCGGGTCTTCGAACTGTACACCTGCAGGCACTGCGGCTCCGCCTATGCACGGACCTATACTGACGACGTAATCGAGCCGTCGTACCTATGGCACGAGCCGGGCGGATCATTCGAGTCCGCGTCGGGTTCCATCCCGGAACTCGAGGCGCTCGATCTACTACTTGAGGACCCCTCCGATGGCGATGTCGAGCCCGCCGACATCGATCTCGTTACCGGACGACTCAATCCAGAAGGGCTCGGTGACCGCGTCCGCAGTGTCTTCATTCCTCGGCTTCGAAGGGGAGAAGTCGTCAAGGGTGACGACGATGGCAGCGATGGTGAGGCGGAAGCGAACGGAGAGTTCAAGCCCTGCGGTGTCTGTGGGCAACTCGCCGGGTTCGGCCGTTCCTCGGTGCAGGATCACCAGACGAAGGGTGACCAGCCGTTCCAAGCCTTGGTGACGCGTCAGCTCGAGGTCCAACCACCGGGTGCCCAGCCGTACAGCGACTTTGCGCCGCTGCGCGGTCGCAAGGTGCTCGCGTTCTCCGACTCCCGCCAGGTTGCTGCGCGGCTTGCACCCAACCTTCAGAGCTACTCGATGCGCGATGTCATTCGGCCCCTGGTCTTGCGCGGGTGGCAGGAACTGGCGAATCAACCGTTCCTGGCGCCGTCGCTCAGCTTGGAGCGTCTGTACGTGGCCGTCATGGTCGGAGCGCGTGTGTTGTCGGTGCGGCTGCGTCCGGAACTACGTCCTATGGAGACGCTGCATGTCTTGGACACGGTCGCGAAGGCAATCGACAAGGGTGCGCTATCGGGCAATGTCGCGGAGTTGGTGCCACTGCTCACCACCGCCAATCCGCCGCAGTCGCTGCTGAGGGCGATGTACGCGACACTAACGGACAAGTATTACGGGCTGTCGTCCCTGGGTCTTGCGTCCCTCCGTGAACGGGTAAACCTCACCGATACATTGTTGACGGAACTGCCAGACATTGACGGGGTCGCAAGCAACGCCGACACCAAACTTGCGCTCGTTCGGTTGTGGCTGGCGCAATGGAACACCCCAACCCGAGGCATCTGGTTCCCGTCGATGACCGAAGGTGACTGGTGGAGGACAAAGGGCGGGGTCAAGCCGCACACGGGTAAGTTTCAGGCGATCGAGCGTTGGCTCGGTTCAAAGGCGGCAAGGAAAAAGTTCGCGGACGACTGGCTGCAGACACTCCTCACAACTTTCTGCGAACCAGTGGTCGGCAAGTTTCGGTTGTTGGCTCAGCACGTTGCCCTGGAACTCGGTGACATGTGGGGATATTGTGAACGCTGCCGCTTCACGCAGCGACCGTTTCCCGGAACAACCCGGTGCGTCAACTGCGGGCACGATCGGGTTCGCACGCTGAATCCCGACACGGATCCGGTCTTCCAAGCCCGGAAAGGCTACTACCGGGCCAGTGCGGCCCGGGCTTTGAGTGACCCGCCCGAGCCACCCTTGAGCATCATCGCCGCCGAGCACACGGCACAGCTCAATGCCGCCCAGTCCGACGCCGTATTCTCCAAGGCGGAAGAACACGAGTTGCTGTTCCAGGACGTCGACCTCGGCTTGACCCGCCAAGGCGAGCAGTCACGCGCTGCCATCGACGTTCTGTCCTGCACGACCACGATGGAAGTCGGCATCGACATCGGCAGTCTGACCGGCGTCGCGCTGCGCAACATGCCCCCATCGCGTGCCAACTACCAGCAGCGCGCAGGACGGGCGGGGCGTAGGGGCAACGCTGTCGCCACCGTACTGGCCTTCGGAAGTGCCGACACACATGACGACCACTACTTCCGTCAGCCAGAGCTCATGATCCGCGGCGAAGTCGACGACCCAGTACTGACGATGAACAACGACGAAATCGCGCGTCGCCATGTCATCGCTTACCTGCTACAGCGCTATCACCAGGATCGGCTGCCAGCAATCGAGCCTGACGAGCAGCCGCAGCTCTTCGAAGTCCTCGGCACTGTGGAGGCATTCGTAGGGACAGCATCCCCCCTGAATCGGACCGATTTGGAAGAGTGGCTGAGGTCCGAGGAGCATGCGCTGCGTGAGGAGATTGCGTCGTGGCTTCCCTGTGAACTGAGCGAGGCGGACCGCGAGGCCGTTCTGAGCGGGGTCGTCACGAACACACTCCGTGAGATCGACAAAGCCCTTGACCTGGACCTCGACGGGAGTCTGCCAGCTGCCTCCGAGGGAGATGCCTCACCGGAGCCCGATGAGGTGGAGGCAGAGGGCCCCGCCGAAGACGGCGCTGAGGAGCCGAGCGCCCGGCGGAGCCAAACAAACCTGCTTGATCGGCTGCTGTACAAGGGAGTGCTGCCGCGCTACGCGTTTCCGACGGATGTCGTGGCCTTCCACGTCTTCGATCTCGATCGGTCAACACCGTTCAAGGCCGAGTTCCACTATGCGCCCAGTCAGGGACTCCCGGTGGCCCTCAGCCAGTACGCACCTGGCAAAGTGGTGTGGGTTGACAACAAGGAGTGGACCTCCGGTGCCATCTACGCACCGGTCCAAGAGGAACGCTTCCAAGCCTGGCGAGAGAAACTGCTGTACTTCGAGTGCCAGGTATGCCACTACGCCAAGCATTACCCTCACGACCCGGCAGAGCGCGGCAAGGAGCGGGACTGTCCCGCCTGCGGTGCCGAGGGCAAGTTCGGCAAGGCAAAGAACTGGATGCGACCGCCGGGCTTTGCGCACCCGGCCGATAAGGCGCCGGGTACAAGCCCAGACGACGCGCCGGCCCGCAGTTACGCCACACGCGCCAAGCTCATGGCTCCCGGGCCGACCGAGGAGACTGCCTGGCGGCGCGTCACCGATCGCTTGGCACAGACGTACCGCCGCGAAACCCTGCTCGTCACCAACACCGGTCCGCGCAACGAGGGATACACCTACTGCACGCGCTGCGGGCTCATCGAGCCGACTGCGACTGCGACTGGGGTGGTCGTCGGTACACACAAGAAGCCTTACCCCGACGAGAAGGCCCCGGACTGTCCCGGCACGGGCTCAACACGGGGCTTGGTACTCGGAACTGACTTCATCTCGGATGTGCTTCTGGTTCGCTTGAAGGTGGCCTCGCCGATCACATTGAGGCCACCTCTGCTGTCGACACACATCGCGCTCCGTACGGTCGCTGAGGGGCTGACGATCGCCGCGACTCAAAGGCTCGATATTGAGGCGACGGAACTACAGGCAGAGTACCGTCCTGCGCTGACTCCCCTCGGTAAAGAAGGCCTTGAGGCCGAGATCTACGTGTACGACACGCTCGCAGGTGGAGCTGGCTTCGCTCGACGGGTCAACGACTACGGAATGGAAATCCTTGAACGGACGCTGGAGCACCTCGAAGAATGCCCGGCGAACTGCGACGAGTCCTGCTACCGCTGTCTGCGTAGCTTCCGTAACCGATTCGAGCACGGCCTCCTTGACCGGCACGTCGGTGCGAGTCTGCTGCGCTACCTGATCCACGGAACCCCGCCGAGTTTGGACGAGGAGCGACTCGAGCGATCGGCCGACAAACTCTACGAGGACCTCATCAGCCGAGCGCTCCACGACGTTTCCTTCACCCGAGGCGTCAAGATCGACATTGAGGGAATTGGAACGATCACCGCGCCTATCCTGGCAAGGCGGGATGACCAGCAGTGGATCCTGGGCGTGCACGGCCCGCTCAGCCCTGAACTGGCGCCGACCGATGGGTTGCGTGCGGCGAAGCAGTCCGGCAACGTCCCAGTCCGTCTGATCGATGACATGGTGATCTCTCGCAATCTCCCGTTCGCCAGCCAGCAGATTCTGCAGGCATTGACCTAAGCGAAAGCAGGATCTGGATCGCCGCCGGCGCCAAGGCGCCGGCGGCGATCCCGTCATTGCCATTCAATACCGCTAGTCCCGTTGCAGAAGCGGAGAAGTCAAGTCTGCGACAGGAGACGCCGATGGTGCGCGTCGAGTCGTGTAGCGGCGACCGCAGGTGAGGGCACAGGTGCCGGCCGGATTCAGTGCCTGCCTGCCAGACGAGCCTGGCAGGACGTTGGTGACCTTCGCCAAGGCCAGCTCCCTGGGCCTCCGAGTCCTCTTCGCGACCGCCACATCGAGCTGATGGGGAGTCAAATGATCGCGACTGCTGGGTCGACTGGTTGTGCGCACGACCTGCATGTTCGCCGTGATCGCTGCTACACCACTGGGCGGAACATGACCGAAGCTTGGATCCCGCATCACCGACACAGTGCTCGGGGGCCGCATGCAAACGTTCGTGTGGCGAAGCCTTCGAACGGAAATGAATAGACTTTAGGGTGACTTTGACTGCTGGCAGGGATGCCAGGAGGGGACATATGCCGACAGACGACCTCGAAGAGCCTATGGGTGAAGACGATCTCGCAGAGGGGCAAGTGCCTATCACGGCGCTGCAGGAACATTTCAGCGTCTCGTTCACGCGAATGATCGCCTACGCTGCCGGATGCTCCATAAAGCCTCACGAGACCGACTACGAGGGCGTTGACATTACGATCGTTTCCTCAACGGAGTATCGCGGTTACTACGGTCCGCAGTTCGAGCTTCAACTTAAGTGCACTCATCAAGAAAGCCTGCTCAAAGATGACAGCATGACCTGGCGGATGAAGGCAAAGCCGTTTCGGAAATTGACACGCAGAAAACGGTACATCCCCGCCTATCTCGGCGTACTCCTTATCCCGCGCGAACCAGAGCCATGGCTCCGAACCGACGAATGGGGGTTGTTCACGCGTAGCCGCATGTTCTGGGAGTCTGCCGATAATCTGAGACATGATGGCCCGATCAAGGAATACCACACGGTGCATTTGCCACGCCGAAACCTGTTCACAGGCGAGCAGCTTTTGGGCATAATGAAAACGATCGGCGATGCAGAGGAGGGTTCGCGGTGAACCGATCTACACTCGACAGTTACCGCGATATTGCATCTGCGTTGACCCCTCTCGCCGTTTCCCAGTTCCTGGCTTCTCATGACTGGGAACTGGAACACCAGCAGCCAGATGTTCGTCAGGTCTGGCGCTACGGCTCGGGCCACTTGTCCACCGCGCCACGCGTCATGATCCCGCTTGCTACGGACTTCGCCGATTTCATGCCACGCTTCGTAGATGCGCTCGCGTCGCTCGCACACATTCACGACTGGGACGCAGGTCAACTGCTGGAGCGAGTCATCTCTACACGCGCGGACCTCTTTTTCGTTCGCCTCGACCAAGGCATGATTGACGGCACGATCCCCTTCCAGCAAGCCGAAAAGACGCTGCAAGCCATTTACAAGATGATGAAGGCGGCAGCAACCACAACCGCTGACCCCAATCACTCACATAAGGGACGGAGGCCAGCAGCAGTAGGCGAATTTCTGGATGAAGATGTACGGCTCGGGCACACGAAGCGTGGAAGTTTCGTGTTCACTGTCGTAACACGCCTAGGAGACGCTAACCCTCAGGCTATCGACGACCTCGAGCGCCCAACTATTGCCTTCCCTCGGCGGGTCATGGAAACCCTGGCTAGAGGGCTTGAGACCACAAAGCGCCTGACGCAATCCTGGGACCAGGGGGCCCTCGAATTCCCAAGCAGTCTGGGGCTAAGTGCAGGCCTAGTCGAATCACTCGAAGATATGTCGCAGCCCGAGCACCTTCGTTCACTGGACTTGTCTTTCCAATGGGCGGCAGCTGAAGGTAAGCCGGACGTAGGACTCGCAACCATTGTGCTGGACCGCGATGTGATTGATGAGCTCCCGCGAGTTCGGGAGCGACTCGTACGAAGGGAAGAGCCCGTACGACGGGAGACTTTGGTCGGACTCGTTAAGTCACTCACGCGGGATGATGCAACGCCCAGCAACGATGAATCAGCAATCATCACCGTCGCGGCGGAGGTAAGTGGTAAGACTCTGCGAGTCCAGGTTCCACTGACAGGAGAGAACCACGGCTGGGCAATAATGGCTTATAGGCGCCAACTGCCCTTTACTGTGACCGGAGACCTCTCATACGAACGCCGCGCATGGCGTCTGACGGGCGAAATCGAAGTCGATTCGAGCTTCCTGCAGCATCTCTCGGGGTCGTCAACACCCGACTTGGGCGAGGCATGAAGCCAGCACTGCAAGCATCAGCATCGATCCCTTGGTGGGTGCAATACCCCGGAGCCCGGGATATTGCACCCAGCGGACGCAGGCGATCCCATGACAACCCTGTGCCGGGCGCCTGTGCTTGACGCCATAGGGGGACGCCGATTCCACCGCGTCGGCAGGTGTCCCAGGCTGCTGGCGGGCCGGCGCCGACGTCTGGGATAGGTGGTAGCGACCTCTTAATTGGAGATAGGAAACATTTCCTCTCCGGGTGCCGGCATTCCCTCTCCTACGGGCAACGGTACCCGGGCACCGTGCTCCACTGGACGGACCAACCGATGCGAGCGCATGGATTCAAGAACATGCCCCTGTGTGGCCCGCCGTCGGCACCAGCGCTCAAGCCACCACTCGGAGACTTTGGCGTCCGCTTCGGTCAGTTCGGGATTCAGCAGGTACTTCGGCTCGCCGTCGATGCCGAGCGAGTAGTCCCGCAGGTTCTCAACCAGAGGAACGCCGTAGAGGATCCGCTCACGTCCATGCTTGAGAAGTTCGTTGGCTGGCCAGCCAAGCGCAGCCAGCCCTACCCGGACTTTACGCAGGCGGGGGCTGACACCCTCGCCGAAGAGGCTGTTGATCCGGACGAGTGAGCCTCGCAACGCCGAGACTCGAACCAGGGCTTCGACGGTCTCATCGGAGAAGTGAGACGTCCCGAAGGAGCGTGACCGTCCGAGCTCGTGAAAGCCCATACGGCTGTCGCTATCGCCGCCCATGACGTCCGCGGGCCAAAACAGCCGATTGTACTGACTTGAACCGGTGCCGTAGAGCGACGTGGTTCCGACAAAGGAGAGCCGGGGTTCACGCAGTATCGGACGGCCGGCCATGGCCGACGCAATTTCACTTGGGCGTGCATACTTCTTGCGGTAAGCGGACAGCACCTGGGGCGAGACGGCAAGCGCCCCCACCAGCTTCCCCGCAGCTAGCGCGTTGTAGGGCGCCACGGCGCCGCAGACAGTGAGGTCGGCGATGACAGTACCGACCCGCTCTCCCCGTGCGCGACGCACCACTCGGCGCATCTGCGAACGAGCCTTCGGGTCCGAGAAGGCCTTGGTCAGTCCTTCGATCGTGGGCGGGGAGAGATAGCCTCCAAGCAGGCTGGCGATCTCTAGGGCTTCTGCGAGCGCTGACGAACGCTTGCTCCGAAATAGGTCAGTTTCGGCGCGCTCCACCCACGCTTCACGGTCGATGTTGCGGACGGCACGGATCGTGCTTGCCTGGTGGTGCCTCTGACGGTGCCGATCGGCATCGGCTCGCAGCCGAGCGATGACCTCGGGCGTGGGCGCTGCCAGGTCGGTCGGTTGGAGAATCCCATCGCGAAGGAGATCGTCAACGTAGATCTCGCTCTGCTGGCCCTCGATCCGCTGAGCCAGCCAGCCAGCAATATCAGCTGTGGGCTCAGCTTGCACCTGCTCGAGGAACTGATCCGTCTCCCAGCCCATCCAGTGGTCACGTTCGGCAATCTGGACTACTGGGCTCGAGATGGCCGCCAACCCAATCACGGTGTGAAACTCTGTGGCTGCGTCCCGGACCAAAATCGGCATCGAGCGGCCAGGCACGGTCGCGTAGGCGTTGGACCATGTGTGGCGAAAGTAACGCCAGATGTCGTGAAGCTTGAATCCGGTCAGCTCGCAAATCGATGAGTCGACGATCTGAACGTAGGGCTTAATGACGTCCGCAGACGCGCCGGCGCGCTGAACCGCGTCCGCCAGCTCGCGGCCGTCACGCATCAGGTTGAAGACGGAGACCAACCGGTCGCCGTGCTGGTGCGTGCGCTCCATTCCCTCGACGAACCGGCGGACGCTGGTCTTTCTGAGCTGTTCATCACGACGGAGATGCTCCTGACGCCGGATCCGAGCCTTCTCCACCTTGCGGTCGCCGTGAACCGAAGGCGGGGTAAAGACGGCGCTAGCCCTGTCCACTCGAACCGTCCAGCCTTGATCCACAAGATCGATGGCGACGTGAGCAGCTGCCGCGAGCAGAGGCTGGTCGTACAAGTTGTTGATCTTGGCTGCCTTCATCCATCGATCGTGGTCGCCTACGGCCTCAGCTCCCACCGGCGTGCTCGCAAGCTGGGTGCAGAGCCGGGCAAACCCTTGTCGTTCCCGGCGGGAGGCATCGGCCGGAAGGCTGAGAGGAACGAGCTTGGCCTCTTCTTTCATGACTTTTGGAGCATCCGTCCGTAGGTCCTGCTCCACATGCGCAGGAGATCGTCGCAGTTGTGGCCGTCGCGGCTGAGAAGTGTTGTGGTGCGGGCGAAGGACAGGAGGAACAGTTCGAGAGCAGTACGGAGTTCTCCTGCCGCCTCATCACTCAACGTCTGGAGCGGACGGTACAACGCTGCGAAGGCAGGGTGGTCAACGTTCAGCGTGACATCGAGCGTGCGCCGCTTCAGAGAGGAGGCGAACATCTTATCGATCGAGAGTTGCTCGGATCCAATCCGGTAGCTCAGGGCGCCCGAGCCCTTCCCCGCCGTAGGGATGACAGGCAGATCGGCATCCGCGGCCGCCGCTACCCGGCACGACGCCTCCGTGGCCGCTTGAAACTTGACCTCCTCGAAGGCTTGGCGGACACGCGAGTTCAAAAGCCGGGCGATCGCCTCCAACTCCGGCCCGAGTGCCTCCTGGAGTACCTGGGAAGGCCGGATTCCCTGCTTGTTGATGGTGATGCCAAAGTGCTCATCGAGTACGGGATCAAACTCGATCTCGCAGCGCCACCAGTCGTCGTAGTTCTCTTTGCGCTTCGCCCCCATGAGGTGCCAGCCGCTCGCGATCTCGCGACCGGCGCGGAGGATGGAGACACCGGCTCCGCCGACGATGCCGCTGCGCCGCTTGGTCACGTTATCGAGGTGATGCCAGTGCTGTACCGGCAGCATCGCGAACCGGACGGTAACGAAGGCCGTTTTGCCCGACGACGCTGCCAGTTCGTAGCGGAGCGGCTCGAACGCCAATCCTGCGCTGTGCCCCTCCATCTTCGCCGTGAAAAGCATGGGATCGACCGGATCGACCCGCTTCCCATTGAGGGTCAACGTGAGGTCCCCGTTGCTGAGGAAGCGACGGTAGATGCGTCCAAGGTCCCGCCGCAGCGCACGCTCGAGCCAGGCGAGGCGCCGGTACTCGATACGGTCACAGTGCTGCCAGGTCACCAGGCAACCCGACCCCGTTGTGGCGCCAGGCTGACGGCGAGCCCGAAGATCGACTGGAGTCCCGGCGGCGATGGCGTCGACGTCCAAGCAGACCTGGTTGGCTGTCTGACCGTTCTGCCATGAGGTCACCTTTACTCGCCGCGCCTGGCTGAGGGACGCAGCGGGCAGCCCCATACCGAACCGGCCGAACGACTGCCTTTCATCGAATCGTGACGAGCCGCCGAAGCGAAGGCATGCCTCGAGTTCGGAGCGCGACATGCCTTCCCCGTCGTCCTCGACACGGATCTCCGGAAGACCTCCTGGTTTGGGTCTCGTGACCGTGACCGCGACCTCCGTCGCTGCCGCCTGGAGCGAGTTGTCGATGAGTTCTGCGAGGGCAGTCGAGAGGCTTGCGTAGCCCGACTCACGGACTGCGCGGATGAAGTTAGAGGAGACCAGGAGGTCGTCCTTACGTTGCGTCTGCCGGCCCATCGCTTCTCCCGATGACTTGCTCAGATTCCTGCGTCGAGAGTAGCTGCATCGAGGCCGCCTGGAAAGCAGGTCATCTGGTACGGCAAGCTCACTCAGACCTGGTCACGATCGTGACCGTGATCCGCTTCGTCTTGGCCGGTTCGGTCAAGTCCACGCCTGAGCCGTCGACCATGAGGAGGCGGACGGTGGGACGCCTGATCCCGGCAGCGAGCCGGTAGGGCTCAGCAGATTCGAGTGTTACAACCCGCCCCGTACGCTGCAGATCGAACGAGATGCGGTGCCCGGTCGTGTACACGTTGATGATCCGCTCAACGATGTCCACGTCAGTCACTGCATCCCCCACGACCGCGTCCGGCAGCGGTGAAATGGACTTGAGTGAGTTGACGCCAAGCACCTGGAGCGTGGCGATCTTCTTCGCCTTGAGTCGCTCCAAGAGCGGTGCGATCTGGGCTGCTGACTGGATGGTGGCCATGTGAGCATCATGACTGAAGAGACAGGACGTATGCGCCAGGTTGGCCAGGTGCTGTCTAGGCGGAGTGAGCCTGTCACGATCCTCAAGATTTCTGCAGAAACCACGGTAGCTTCCAGGAGAATCACTCGATCGTGGCGTTGCCTGCCCAGCAACTTTCCGGCCTGCGCTGTCAGGTACACCCTCGCCACCATCAGCCGCCCCCCGTTCGCTCCATCCGGATGGCTATTTAACTAGCCACCTTGGATGCTGCGGATATGGAGAATTCAACCCCACACCCGATGCGAAACGTGAAACTCGTCGCGATCGACTCCCTGCACCGTGTCGCCCTCGTTCGCCATCCGAACTCCCGCTGGTGGTTCCTCCCGGAAGCGGCGGTCAACTCGGACGAGGACTACGTCGATGCGCTCGTCCGCCTCCGCCTCACACACCTCGGAGGCCTCCCGACGCGGTGGGGCAACGTCGTCGGGAATCACCTGCATCCCGCCACCTCCGGGGCCGAACCGAAGCTGAAGACGCGCTACTTCATCGCGCGAGTCGACGCTGAGCCCCCGAACGACGACAGGAGCGCGTCACCGCTCTGGGCTCCCCGCGGGGTGATCCGACTGTGGCTGCCCGAAGCCGAGGCTGACCGTGTCTGCCCGCTGATCGACGGCTACCTGGATGGATGGCTGCCCGACGGGTCGATCACGTTGAGCTGACGCGACAGGTCGTTGCAGCGATCTCGCCTGGGGATCAGACGCATGGAAGGTTTCCTTCCCTGATTCCTAGATCTTGCCCTGCCGGAGTCATCAACTGGCCTAGAGTGACCGCGAGTTGCCGGGAAGGTCGGGGTGAGAGGGAAGCATGGGGCGCCAATCAGGCAAGCATCAGTCAGTCCTTGACACCCTTGCACTCGTACATGAGCAACTCCAGGCGCAGGCAGGCGTCGTGGAGGAACTTGAGTCGCAACTCGGCGATGAGAAGGAAAAGTTGAAGCGGCTGGAGGCTCTGAACGAGTCACTGATGCAGTTCTTGCCCGATCTGGGCGTGCCCGCGACTGACAGTGAAGCGGTTACGGCCGCACCCGCGGACGAAAGACGCCGCGGCGTCGACGAGTCCGAACTCTCTACTCAAAACGCCTCGCAGGCCTTCGCGGGCATCGACGGCTCGCTCCTCATGCAGGACATGCCGCTAAGCATCTTATCGACCGCTGGCCGCCCTCTTCGCGTCGGAGACCTGGTCGACGCTATCTCTCTCTTGCGGGAATCGGGCAAAACGGATCGACTAGGCAACTCCAAGCGCCCCGACTCTGTGGTGGGATCCGCGCTAGATCGCCTGATTCGCAAGCAACTAGTCGTGAAGGTCGACCGCGGCCTGTACACCGTCAAGCGCACCAGCGCCGGGATGGAGGCCGCCTAACGAAGCAACGCCCCTGATCGCCGATCCAGGGGGTGGCACCGCCGGGCTGGCACCCGGCGGCACCGCGCGCGCCCCTGATCATGGTTCACGCACTCCCGAGCGTAGTGGAGACGCTTCCCGCTCGGGGGCGCGTGGCCTATTTCGTCATGCCATTCCTCTGCGGAATAGACGGAAAGAAGGCTTACGTGTCATTTCACATCCCCCGCGACAGCCGAGGCGCGGGCACTCGCCCCCGGCCACAGAGCCACTCCCAGCCCGTCCTCGAGACGGCTCACGGTGACGACGTCCGGCCAGCTGTCCCCCCTCAGCAGGTTGGTGATGACCTGCCGATTGATGCCGCTGCGCAGCGCCAACTGGCGCAGGCTTAGCCCGCGGGCCCGCATCTCCCGCTCCAGAGTCCGCGCGAGGGCCTGGACGACCTCGGCCTGGGGGTGATCGGGCAACGGCGCGTGGGGCCACAGGTCAGGCTCCACGGCAAGGTCCCGCGGGGCGGTACTGCGGTGCGTGCCACCGGGCATCGGGATGCACTCCTCCAAGTCGACGTGCACTATGTCCAGAAATGCGGCTATTTGATTAGCCGGTATTCGTGGCATGCCGTGCTGGAGACCGAGATGAGCCATGCGATCCTGCGCTACCGACCCAAAGACGCGCCCCCCGAGTGGGAGGCCGTCGCCGACGGCGTGCGCATGCTCGTCGCGACGGTGGCCGACCACGTCCCCTACCGTCTGACCACCGTGCTGCGTGTGGTGGCGATACTCGCCCTCAGTGCCGAACGGGCCGGCATGCCACGCGACCCGGCCGTCTGGCTGGAGCAGTCGACCATCACCCGCTGCCTGCTCACCGACAACAAGCTCGCAGGCGGCACCATCCAGACCTACGCGTCCTTGCTCGGGCGCGTACGCGAAACCCTGGTGTGGGTGGAACGCGGTGAACCCGCCCGCCCCCATCTGCGTGCAGACCGGTCGCGCGCACAGCCGTACAGCACCAGCGATCTGACGCGCCTGGACACCTGGGCCGACAACCTTCCGCCCACGCCGACCGGCCGTGGCAACGCCCTCGCAATGCTGACGCTCGGTGCCGGATGCGGCCTGTTCCCCGCCGAGATGCTTGCCGTGCGCGGCACCGACATCTACGTACTGCCCAGCGATGCCGTCGTCGTACGGGTTCCCGGCACAGATCGCCCGGTCATCTGCCGCTCGCTCTGGGAGCAGTCCCTGGCCGAACTCGCACGCAGGGCCGGCAACGGCTACCTCTACACACCGGACCGTCAGGTCGAACACCCCAAGAACGCGATCAGCAACTGGGTGGCCAGGAACAGGCCAGGAGATGCCAAGGTCCCGACCCTGGACATGCGGCGCCTGCGCGCGACCTGGCTGGTGGCCCTGCTGCGCGACCGGGTCCCGCTCGAACTCATCGCCAAAGCAGCCGGGTTGAAGTCCGTCGCCGCCCTCGCGCCCTACCTGGCATGGGTGCCGGAGATCAGCCAGGACGCCGCCATCCGTCTGCTGCGGGGGTGGGCATGACCCGCAGACGCCCTGCGCACCGGCCCATGCCGTCACCGCACACCGCCACGATCCAGGACCGGCACGTACGGCAGGTCATCGGCCTGATCCGGGCCAGCGGCATTCTCGACGAACTCACCCCGCTGGAAGCCCCCCGCCCCGGCCCACGCGGCCTGCCTGCCGAGACCGTGCTCGTCGGGATGGTCCTGGCTGCCCGGGAACGACCGACCACGAACGTCGACGATGCCTGGGAATGCATGCAGTTCGGCCTGCGCAAGCACTGGCGAAAGTACTTCGGGCTCAGCAATGTCGACGCCGTGGACATCGCGGCCACCCGCGCCTCGGCCAAGCGCTTCTACGACGCCTGGTCCCGCATCACGACTCTGCTGGACCCCGCCCGCCACGACCGGCGTACCCGTATGCGGCCGGACGAGGTGGGGACGTACCAGGACGCCTGGACACGCCCGGACGGTCAGGACGCCACACCGCTGCTGTCCCGGATCGCCAACCGCCTGGTCCTCACTCCTGTCCGCATCGCGGTCGCCCGTGGCCTGATGGACGCATGGGGCGACGACCTGTCCGTGGACGCGACTGCGGTCGCGTCGTGGGCCCGACGCGGCACCCCCAACCACGCCTCCCTCGAGGTGACCGCCGGCTGGCACTTCTCCGGCAGCGGCGAGAGCACATTCGGCTACAGCGCGACCCTGCTGGTGGCTGGGCATAGCGACCCATCCTTCGCTGGCCGCTACCCCCAGCTGTGCATGGGCATGGCCCTCCACGCCCCGAGCAAGGAGATCGGGCCTCAAGCCGTCCGGCTTTTGGAAATCGTCCAGCACCTCTGGCCCAACAAGGGCTTCATCGCAGGCGATCTGGCCTACTCGGACGCGAAGGTCGAGAACTTCCACCAGCCTGTACGCGCCCTCGGATACCGCCTCGTCCTCGACTACAAGACCACCATGGTCAAGAAAGACAAGGACGCCGTAGCAGGGACCATCGCCATCGCCGGTGAACTGCTCTGCCCTCACACCCCCCAGCGGATCATCAACAGCTACCACCAGATGTCCGCCGCCAAGGACAGCGCCCGACGAGACGAGTTGCTTCCGCGCATGCTGGAGGCCGACCACTACGTCCTGCCCCTCAAACAGTCCGCCGACCGACGAGGCCTGGAACGCCGCCAGTGCCCCGCCGCAGGTACCAGCCCACGCGTCAATTGCGCCTGGGCGCAAGAACGCGACGCCAAGAACACTCGTTACCGGCGCCACCGAGGCAAGACCCACCGCTCTGTGCGCAACCCACACACTGTCGACCTCGACAGCCCGCGCGCCCGCAATGCCCACCCGGGAGCCCGTCCGACCGTACGCCCACCTGACCTGCCGGAGAGGCAACGGCCTCACATCTGCCAGCAGTCCACAATCACCGTGTCGACCGGTCTCATGCCCAAGCTCCGCCAAGACCTTCCCTGGGGCAGGGCCGCCTGGCAGCGCGCCTATCGGAGCCTGCGCAGTCACGTCGAAGGACTCAACGGACGCGCCAAGAACGTCGACTCGTTCCTGCACTCGCGCGAGAAGCGCCAGAGCCGCGGCCGCGTCGCTCAGGCCCTCATGGCAGCCGTGCAACTGATGGTCGAGAACCTCAGGACCATCGAGTCGTTTCTGCGAATCCACAGATTGTGGAAGGTCGAGCGCTACACCATCGAAAACGTCCCGGAGACCCCGGCCCCGTACAGGGCAGTCACGACGAGGACGTGCCATAGCGAAACCACCGCGGCGGCTTGCGCACCCCCGCCCGAGCCCTAGCCTCCGCCCGGCAACCGCGAACGAAGCCACACAGACGCGCCGTGGGACCACCAGCACTCCGGTCCCGCGGCCGCCTCGGCATGCCCGCGCACCCATCGCACGCTCCACTCGACGTGCCCACGACGCCGCCGAGAGCCTCCCGAAGCGGCGATCGTGCCGAACCAAGCCTCCAAATGCAGAGATCCCGTCCAACTCGTCGAGTTGGACGGGATCTCGTGATCCGTTTCCGATCTAAGTCGTGAACGGCCCGCTGTGGACCTGAGGGGATTCGAACCCCTGACCCCCTCGTTGCGAACGAGGTGCGCTACCAGCTGCGCCACAGGCCCTTGCGACGAGTGAAACTCTAGCATCTCGGTTGCCGTGCTCGGAAATCGCTTCCGGTGCTGGTCAGCGCGGGCCCGTCACTCGTTCGCCGCACGGGGGCGATCCTGCTCGGCGTACTGGTCGAACAGGGGGGTGCGGCCGCGGCCGCGGCGGCCGGTGCCCTGGCGGCGGCGGGGCTCGGCGGGGCGCTCGCGGGCGGGCTCGGGCTTGGGGTCCTCGGGGGCGGCGCTGGAGCGCGCCGAACTCCAGGCGTCGTCGGCCTCCAGGTCGACGTGGCTGGTGGCGCGCGGCGCGACCGGCGCGGTGACGTACGTGGGCAGCGGCACCGGGACCGGGTCCCAGCTCTCGGACTCCGCCCGGCCGCGCTCCCGCTCGCGCTGCTGGTCGATCCACTCGGCGTGGTCGGTCTCCTCCACCAGCGCGCGGCGCCCCGCGGTGTGCGCGTCCTCGGACTGCGCGGGCTCGGGGTCACTGCCGGCCTCAGCGGCGCCGTCGTCCGGCTGCTGCTGGGCCGCCTGGGGAGGGCGCGGCCTGCCCTCCCGCAGTCTTTGCGCTGCCGCCTCCGCCTTGCGCTGGTCCATGGTGAAGGTGAAGCGGCGGCGCTCCTGGATGCGCAGGTAGACGATGTACGCGCTCAGCAGCAGGGCCGGGATGCCGGGCGCCCACAGGAAGGCGACACCGCCGACCGCGGCGACGATCGCGCCGAGCGTGAAGGCGAGGAAGAGCACCGTGATGGTGCGCCGGCGCCGGGCCAGGACCTTGGCGCGCTTGGTCCGCTCCGCCATGGAGCCCCGCGGCGGCACGGGCGCGGCTTTCGTACGGGAGTCACGGGAGTCACGGGAGTCACGGGAGTCACGGGAGTCGCCGGTACGGGAGTCGGCACCGCGGCCGTCGGCGCCATGGGCCTCCGCCGTGCGGCCCTCACCCGTACGGGGCTCGGCCGCATTGCCCTCCTTGGGCACGTCGAAGCCCCGGGCGTCGGCCGTTTCGGCGGCGTCCGGCTCCGGTTGCGATGCATCGTCCGCGTCGTCGGTGGGGCGGGCTCCCTGGCCCTTGGCGTAGCGGCGTTCCATGGCCCCGCGTCCGGACAGGAGCCGGATGGCGGTGCTGAAGCGCTCCGTCGGCCGGGCTTCGTTCAGTTCGTCCTGCCTACGGAGCCACATCGGCACCAAGTAGGCGGCCCAGGCCCCGACGATGACTGCGTAGATGAGGCCGCTGCTTCTCACGACTCACACGGTAGAGGGGTTTGCACGGGGCCATCCGCCAATTGAGCCGGTGTGTCGCACGATCTGGCTGATATCTCGAACTTTTTTTGTGATTGTTGAGATCAGCGGCTCGCGATTGTGGCCAATTGGTGGATTATTTCGAACACTTATTTTATTTGTGGGGTGTGCCGGGCTTCTCCCGGCGCCAGCGGTTCAGCAGCCCTTCGGGCACCTCTTCGGCGGTCAGCGCGAATACCAGGTGGTCGCGCCAGGCGCCGTCGATGTGGAGGTAGCGCGGGCGCAGACCTTCCTCGCGGAACCCCAGTTTCTCCACGACGCGGCGGCTGGGGCCGTTTTCCGGACGAATACAGATCTCCACCCGGTGCAGTCCGACCGTACGGAAGCAATGGTCGACGGAGAGGGCGACGGCGGTGGGCATCACACCACGGCCCGCGACCGCCTCGTCCACCCAGTAACCGATATGGCCGGAACACATCGAGCCCCAGGTAATGCCGGCGACGGTCAGCTGCCCGGCCAGCCGGCCGCGGTACTCCACGACGAAGGGCAGCATGCGGCCCGCGTGGGCCTCGGCGCGCAGATGGCGGACCATCTGGCGGTAGGTGGGGCGGCTGGGGAGGGTGACGCCGGGCGGGGGCGGCGGGATGGTGGCTTCCCAGGGGCGCAGCCAGTCGCGGTTGCGCCGGTTGACCTCGCGCCAGGCCCGTTGGTCGCGCACCTTTATGGGGCGGAGGGCGGTGTCGCCGTCCGCCAGCACGACCGGCCAGGGGGCGTTCAGCTCGCGCTCCCCGTGGCGTGCCCGGTGCCCCCCGCGGGCCTGGGGTGGTCGCCGCCGCGGAGCTGGTCGACGGCGTGCAGCAGGAGGCGGTCCAGTACGGCCAGGCCGTCGCGGACGCCGCCGGTGGAGCCCGGGAGATTGACGATCAAGGTGGTGCCGGCGACGCCTGCCAGTCCGCGGGAGAGCGCCGCGGTGGGGACCTTGGCCAGGCCTTCGGCGCGGATCGCCTCGGGGATGCCGGGAATGTCGCGGTCCAGGACGCGGCGGGTGGCCTCGGGGGTGCGGTCGGTGGGCGAGATGCCGGTGCCGCCGGTGGTCACGATCACGTCGTACCCCGCGGCCACCGCTTCGCGCAGCGCGGCCTCGACCGGGTCGCCGTCCGGCACCACCCGCGGTCCCTCCACCTGGAAGCCGAGCGCGGTCAGGGCCTGGGCGATGAGCGGGCCGCCCTTGTCGGCGTACACCCCGGCGGCGGCGCGGCTGGAGGCCGTCAGGACGAAGGCGCGGTACGGGCGGGCGGGTGCGGCGGCGCCGGACGGGGCGGTCATGCGGCGGGCCCCTCGGGCGCGGTGCGCGTCCAGGTGCCGGACTTGCCGCCGGTCTTCTCCTCGACGCGGACGTCGGTGATGACCGCGCCCTTGTCGACGGCCTTGACCATGTCCACGACCGTCAGGGCCGCGACGGTGACGGCGGTCAGCGCCTCCATCTCCACGCCGGTGCGGTCGGTGGTCTTGACGGTGGCCCGGATCTCCACGGCATCGTCGGCCACGCCCAGGTCGACCTTCACACCGGAGACGGCCAGCGGGTGGCACAGCGGGATCAGGTCGGGGGTGCGCTTGGCGCCCATGATCCCGGCGATGCGCGCGGTGGCCAGCGCGTCTCCCTTGGGGACGCCCTCGCCGCGCAGCAGCTCGATGACGCGCGGCGCGACCAGGACGCGGCCGAAGGCGCGGGCGGTGCGCGCGGTGACGTCCTTGCCGGACACGTCGACCATGCGGGCCGCGCCGGCCTCGTCGATGTGGGTGAGGTGTTGCTGGCCGCTGCTCATCGTTCTCCTGCTTCGGACCGTGCCGCGCCTAGAGCCTGTGTGTCTGCACCCGAGCCCGGCCGGGGTGCAGACACAGGCTCTCAGGGACGACACCGTACCCTCAGCGGCCAGCCGTTATCCGAGCAGGACGACGTCCACCTCGCTGCCGGCGGCGACCTCAATGGTGTCCTCGGGGACGACGATCAGCGCGTTGGCGTGCGCGAGGGCCTTGACGAGGTGGGATCCGGCGCCGCCGACGGGGGTGACGGTGCCCGCCTGCGGGTCGTGGGAGCCGCGCAGGAACTGCCGCTTGCCCTTGGGCGAGGACTCCACGGCCTCCAGGCAGGTGGCGCGGAGCATGGTGCGGTGGACCTCGGCGGGCGGCAGGCCCATGAGGGTGCGGATGGCGGGGCGTACGAACAGCTCGAAGGAGACATAGGAGCTGACGGGGTTGCCGGGGAGGGCGAGCAGGGGGGTGCGGTCGGGGCCGATGAGGCCGAAGCCCTGGGGCTTGCCGGGCTGCATGGCCAGCTTGCGGAACTCGACCGTGCCCTCCTCGGCGGACAGGTCCGCGAGGGTCTCCTTGACGACGTCGTACGCGCCGACGCTGACGCCGCCGCTGGTGACGAGGATGTCGGCGCGGATGAGCTGGTCCTCCAGGGTGGAGCGCAGCGTGTCCGCGTCGTCGGCGACGGCGCCCACGCGGTAGGCGATGGCCCCGGCGTCGCGGGCGGCGGCGGTGAGCTGGAAGCTGTTGGAGTCGTGGATGTGCCCGGGGCCCAACTGCTCGCCGGGCTGGACCAGTTCGCTGCCGGTGGACATGACCACCACGCGCGGGCGGGGGCGTACGGTGACCGTGCCGCGGCCGATGGCGGCCAGCAGGCCGATCTGGGGCGGGCCGAGGACCGTGCCGGCCTTCAGGGCGATCTCGCCCGACGAGACGTCCGAGCCGCGGGCGCGCACGTACTGGCGCGCGGTGACGGGGCGGTGCACGCGGACCTCGCCGCCGGCGCCTTCGGGGGCCGAGCTGTGGGCGTGCATGGTGGCGGCGGGGCCCTGGCCGCTGCCGCCGTCGGTCCACTCCACGGGGACGACGGCCTCGGCACCGGGCGGCAGCGGGGCGCCGGTCATGATGCGGGCGGCCTCGCCGGGGCCGACGGTGGGCAGCTCGCCGCTGCCCGCCGCGACGTCGCCGATGACGGTGAGCGCGGCCGGGAACTGCTCGGTGGCGCCCGCCACATCGCTGACGCGGACCGCGTAGCCGTCCATCGAGCTGTTGTCGAAGGGCGGCAGGGCGGCCGGGACGGTGATGTCCTCCAGGAGCACGCAGCCCTGGGCGTCCAGGAGTTGGAGCTCGATGGGCTCCAACGGGTGGATCTTGGCGAGGATGTCGTCGAGGTGCTCGGCCACCGACCAGACGCGTTCCTGGTGGGTGGTCTGGTCGGTGGCGCCGCTCACAGTGCTACATCTCCTCGGTCACGTAATCGCGCAGCCAGCTCTTGAAGTCCGGCCCCAGGTCCTCACGTTCGCATGCCAGTCTGACAATGGCACGCAGGTAGTCGCCACGGTCGCCGGTGTCATAGCGGCGGCCCTTGAAGACCACGCCGTGCACCGGACCGCCGAGGGTGGGGTCGGCGGCCAGGGTCTGCAGGGCGTCGGTGAGCTGGATCTCGCCGCCGCGGCCGGGCTCGGTCTTGCGCAGCACCTCGAAGACGGCCGGGTCCAGGACGTAACGGCCGATGATGGCCAGGTTGCTGGGGGCGTCGGCGACGGCCGGCTTCTCGACGAGGTCGGAGACCTTGACCACGTCGTCCTCGCCGGTGGGGGCGGCGGCAGCGCAGCCGTAGAGGTGGATCTGGGCGGGGTCGACCTCCATGAGGGCGATGACGGAGCCGCCGTGCTGCTCCTGCACCTCGACCATGCGCTGCAGCAGCGGGTCGCGGGGGTCGATGAGGTCGTCGCCCAGCAGGACGGCGAAGGGCTCGTTGCCCACGTGCGGAGCGGCGCACAGGACGGCGTGGCCCAGGCCCCGGGGGTCGCCCTGGCGGACGTAGTGCATGGTGGCCAGGTCGCTGGACTCCTGGACCTTGGCCAGGCGGCTCTGGTCGCCCTTGCGGGTCAGGGCCTCTTCGAGCTCGTAGTTGCGGTCGAAGTGGTCCTCGAGCGGGCGCTTGTTGCGGCCGGTGACCATCAGGACGTCGCCGAGGCCGGCGGTGACGGCCTCCTCCACCACGTACTGGATGGCGGGCTTGTCGACGACCGGCAGCATCTCCTTGGGCGTGGCTTTGGTGGCGGGGAGAAAGCGGGTGCCGAGGCCGGCCGCCGGAATGACGGCCTTGCTGATCCGAGTGCGCGGTTGAGTCATGCGCAGAACCATAACCGGCCCTTTGGGAGGGATGATGGGGGTCCGGTGAACGCGGCCTGCGAACGGGAGCAAAGGCGCACAGTGAGCCACGAAGACGATAACAAGCGCCGGTTGCGGCAGGAGCTCTTGCAGGTCAGGAGGGCGTTGACGGTTGATAACACTTCGGCTGCGGCCGATGCGCTGGCCCGGCGGGCCGGGGACCTTCCGGAATTGTCGCAAGCGCGTACGGTCGCCGCATACGTCTCCGTAGGGCGCGAGCCGTCCACCCGCGCGCTGCTGGAGCAGCTGCGCGCCCGCGGGGTGCGGGTGCTGCTGCCGGTGCTGCTGGCGGACAACGACCTCGACTGGGCCGCGTACGAGGGGCCCGGGCGCCTCGTGAAGGCCGCCAGGGGGCTGCTGGAGCCGGCCGGGGAGCGGCTGGGCCCGCAGGCGGTCGCCGAGGCCGATGCGGTGCTGCTGCCGGGGCTGGCGGTGGACCGGCGCGGGCTGCGGCTGGGGCGCGGCGGCGGGTCCTACGACCGGGTGCTGGAGCGGCTGGAGAAGGCGGGGGCGCATCCCGCGCTGGTGGTGCTGCTGTACGACGGCGAGGTGCTGCAGGAGGTGCCCGCCGAGGCGCACGACCGGCCGGTGCGGGCGGCGGTGACGCCTTCGGGTGTGCACCGGTTCGCGGCGCGGGGCTGAGGACGTACGAAGGGCGGGCCCGGGAGATCCCGGGCC